>JBBQOJ010000100.1:0-7595 GCA_038330815.1 Chitinophagales bacterium
CCATAAGCTTGCTGCCAGTTGCGGCAGTAAAGGCAAAGCTGCCATCCTTTGCGGTAATTGCGCCGTTGGCTTTACCTTTCTCATTTATTGAAGCTGCTTCCACCGGCAAACCGGTGCCACTATCTGTTACCCGCCCGGTAAGACGCACCTGCTGTGCAAAACTACTACCTAGCATGAAGCATAGCAATAAGCACAGGAATGTTGCTTTTTTCATAATCAATCGTTTTAGTTTGGTTTAATTTGTTATCGTCCTTTTAAAAATTTCCTGAATGATCCACTGGTTTAAGTAGAAATGGGTTAACGGTTTTATCCAGCATTACTGCCAGTTCTGTACGGGTTATTGGCCTGTTCAAATCAAAATTTTTCAACCCCCATTTTTTCCATGAGGAGGTTAGCGCTGTTGATCGGTAAGTGTTTGTTTTTAGTTGCTTTGTAAGCGCTGTAAGCTGCGAAGGAAATGCAATAGCAAATTGTTGAAGCATTGCTACCGCCCCTTCAATGGTGAGGTGCGTGTTTTGTAAACTGCCTTCCCCTACCGCGATAAAGGGTGCTATGTTTTTTGCAAGGGTATCCATGCTCACCAGGGAGTCGGGATAAAACCAGGTACGATTGGCCCACGCATTTGGTTCCCCTTTTCCTTTCAATATGCCGGTTGCGCCTATACGCTGAATGGAGGCAAAAAACGGGTTGGCGGTTTTTACATCCACATAGGGCATTATATAGGCGTTGCTTCCAATCAATACTGCCTGCACGTCCCGCACCGCAATGGCGGCCGCCTGTTTGCGCTGTTGTACGCATAGTGCTGCCAGGGCTCCTGCTGCCTGGCCGATTAACATTACGCAGGGTTGCAACCTGGTAGTGCCGTTAACCACATTGCTTACGCTGATTCCTTTTTCGGCGATGATGATACCCTGGTATTGCTGCGGAATTAATGCACCGAGCGGCACATTAAAAGATGGAATAGGAAAAAAATCGAGGTGCTGCGGGGCAGCGGGATTCTTTTTATGATGATGGTCGATCGGGTAATCCCCCACCGCAATGCCGGTTCTGTAGAGAGGCAATGGCTGGTGATAAGGATCCGCAATGTGTTGAAGGCTGAATCGCACCAATCCCTTTACCCGCCTGCCTTCTCGGTGATAAGCCATCATTGGGAACCGGTCGGCAGTTGGAAATTCGTCATCCGCCATGCCCAGGTTTTTGTATCCCAGTTGGGTTTGAATAAAGTAAAGAAACCGCCTGGTTTGCTCCTTTGCCTTTATCAACTCGATGGCCCGCTCTTTTTCGTCCAGGTGAATGATGTTTAAATAAATATCGTTGCCGTAGGTTGGCCAGTTGAGCATGTATTTTTTATTGGGTAGCTTGCCATAGTCCAGCATTTTCTTTGCATCTACCGCAGGGGCCGGCCTCGAATTGTCGATGTAATAGTCGGTACAAGCGCCATCAAACTCCGCGGGTGAATAGTGGGCGGGTTTTACGATGGTGCAATCGGCAGCCGCACCATAATCCTTTACAATGGCGGCATAAGTTAAATCCTGTACGATGTTGTTGGTTGCGGGTACATTTACGCCTTCACCGGTGGTAGCACTGGCTTCCATCCCTACATCGAAGGAGATGCCTGCATTGGCCATCACATCTCCCAGTTCGGTACCATCAATTACCTGGTGGGCGTAAATGAATAACGTATCCTTTGAAATACCTCTATAAAACACAGCGCCCTTTACCTGGTTTCCATTTTTAATAACGCGGATAAAATGATGTTGGTACAACACACCCAGCTTCTTTTCCCGGGCGGCCATTGCTTTAAGGATACTGTCGCCCACATGCGGCTCAAACAAGGTATTGCTTACCCAACCCGTAGCCACTTTTGCAGGCCCGCCATATACTTTATAGAGTTGCTCCCTAAACTCGGCCCATATACCGGAAGGGAGTTGATGATTGCCATCGAACGCAGCAACACCTGCAGCGGAAAGCATGCCACCCATCCAGGTGCCAGGTTCGGTGATAATGGTATTAACCCCCATTCGGGCCGATTGAATACCAGCCGACGAACCGCCGGTACCTGCATTGATGACCAATACACCGGTAGTTATTTTTTGCTGCGCATATAGTTTACCGTTACCCACCCAAAAAAGCAGGGCAAGTACAACGCGATATGTGTTATTTATTTGCAATGGCTAAACCTTTTACAATGTTTCCAATGTTTTCCATACCTGGTACAAGGCCCTCGGGATATGAAAGCAACCCTTCCATTTACCACCCTTTACATCCAACAGCACTTCTCCCCGACGGTTTAAATACCCAAACCACTCTCCATAGGCGGGATCTTTAAAATGCTCCCAGGTATAGGTGTGTACTTTTTTAAACCAGGCTGCACAACGATCATCACCGGTGAGTGCGTATCCCCTTGCCAGGGCTACCAGGGCCTCCACATGCACCCACCAAAGCTTTTGATCCCATTCCAACTGCTGCGTTGGATGACCCTTTATGTCCATAAAATAAAAAATGCCACCATAGGTTTTATCCCAACCAAATTCCAGTGTCGATAATACAATGTCTTTCGCTTTTTCGACCAGGGCCTGGTCATTCATCCGGGTGCCCAGGTCCATCATAAACCACATCGCTTCTATCCCATGACCAGGGTTGACCAACCTGCCTTCAAAACTATCACAGGTACTCCCGTCTTCATTCACATGCTCTACAATAAGTCCCTGTTTTGGTTGATAAAACACTTCCATTACTTCGTGCACCACTGCAGGAATAAAGCTGTCCACCCGTTCCTTTCCCAGCAAATGCTCCATCTCCAGGGCCAGGTTGCTCAAAATCATAGGCAAGCTAAAACTCTTTAGTGGGCGGGTACCGGGGTACGACTTATTATATATCCCCCTCCAGTTGTGCTGCCTTTTCAAAATATTTTCAAAAGTATGCAATGCAATTTGGCGGTATCTTTCCTCTGGACAAATTTTATATAAAGCCGAAAATGCCATGGCAGCAAAACAATCGCTAAAAATATTATAAGGCTGTATTAAGGGCCTGCCATCGGCTGTAAGCGAAAAATACCAGTTGCCATTATCATCCCTCCCCCATTTTTCTAAAAAATCTGCACCATGCAGGGCAAGCTTAAACCACTCACTATTATCTTCCACCTTCAGGTACATGGTGCTAAAACACCATACCTGCCTGGCTTGTAACCAGATAAATTTATCCGTATCAAAAACTTTTCCCTTACCGTCGATGCAATTAAAATAACCACCATTTATATCATCCCTGCTGTGGGCGGCCCAAAAAGGCAGGATGTTACCCGTTAATTCTGTTTTATATTTTTGAGCAATTACCCGGAAATCTACCGGTTGTTCTGTGTCAGTTAACATTTGCTATTATTGATCGTTATTGGGAAGAAACCACAAGTTAAAAAATTATTTTTAATACAACAAATACTTTTTAAATTATTTTAATTACTTCTTTTTGTATCCGTTTTTGTTACTGTGCCGATAATTCCACACGCCTTTAGTCACCGGCCACCGACAAAAATCGTGCGCTTCCGGCCGGCGTAATTAGGTTGCAAAAACTTATTAAGTTTATATTGTATTAATTTTGACATTATTTTTTTAAAACCAGGGTTATATGAGTGCGCAGCCTTCCATTTTTGAAATTTTTTCTGAAGAGCATATGACCGGGGTGGCCTACAAAAACAAAGCGCTGAAAAGAGCCATACTCAATTTCCTGGATGAAACTGGTAGCACTACCATCGCCGAACTGGCCCAGCAACTAAATATCAGCGCACCAAAGTCAACCAGTTTAATCAACGAATTAATACAGGATGGGTTGATCAGGGATGATGGCAAAATTGATTCTACCGGCGGCCGGCGCGCCAGCATGTATGGGTTGGTGGCCGAATCCTGTTTTTTTATTGGGGTAGATGTAAAACGGTTTTATATCAACATTGGCCTGCTCGATTTTAAGAAAAACCTGGTAACTACCAAGTACCACCTGCCTTACCTGATGGAAAATACACAGGCTTCGCTAAACCAACTGGTAGCTATTATCAACGAGTTTATTGATGATTTAACGGTTGCCCGGAAATACATTCTTTCTATTTGCGTAAACCTGTCCGGCCGCATTAATACCAATAGTGGGTACAGTTACAGTTTTTTTCATTTTAATGAAGAACCGCTCTCTACCACGCTTGAAAAGGAACTGGGCATTCGCACCTATCTTGAAAATGACTCGCGGGCCATGGCCTATGGTGAGTTTCACAGCGGAACGGTATTGACCGAAAAAAATGTGTTGTTTGTTAACCTGGATTACGGTATCGGACTAGGCATTTTGATCGACGGCAAAGTGTATTACGGAAAATCAGGTTTTGGTGGAGAACTGGGGCATATCCCTTTATTCAGCAACGAAATTATTTGCCAATGTGGTAAAAAAGGTTGCCTGGAAACGGAAGCCAGCGGGCAGGCATTGATCAGGTTGTTTAAAGAAAAAATAAGCCAGGGGTCCACTTCTTCTATCATCAACGCGCATCATAACCTGGACGACCTGCGATTATCCGATATTACGGATGCAGCGATGAATGAAGATGTGCTTTCCATTGAACTGGTGGAAATGGTGGGCGAAAAAATTGGCCGCGGATTGGCGGTGTTAATAAATATTTTTAACCCCGAACTGGTGATACTCGGCGGCACACTAACCGAAACCGGCGATTACATCCGCCTGCCAATCAGGAGTGCGCTCAACAAGTATTCGCTTAGCCTGGTGAACAATGATACCCAATTGCGAATGTCGAAACTGGGCGAAAAGGCCGGTGTTATAGGAGGGTGTCTTATAGCAAGGAACAAATTGCTTTCCGCACTTTAGTTACCACCTTTCCCCAATCGATCCTGGTTAAGCTTCGCCAGGCCTGTAAACCGGGTTTTACCGTGAAAAATAATTGAGCATCCAACTAATTGCAAGTGGAAGGCGACGGCCTTTATAACCGGCTTTTGATGCGGCAACGGGATAGTGACTGTTGCTAAACCAAACCGCCTTGCTCCTGTTTCAGCATGGTTTACCGTATGACATAGGTTAACTGCACCACGTAAATACCGTTTACATCACCCGCTTTTGATGTACCCTAACTTTTATTACCAGATTTTCACAAATTTTTGCGGTACTTCTCCACAGGGCGTAACAGTTGCGGCATAATTTAACTTAGCTTTGCCAGCTACGAGGTTTTAAATCAATTTACATGGCTACTGCTACAAATATCACTTTTACGCTCCTTATAAAAATAAATGGCCGGTTGCGGGAATTTAATTTCCGTAAAAGAAATGATGCCAATTACGATACTGATACCAATGATGAACGCAACAACCGGTATACTTTCCGGATGGTAAAGGAAGATAATACCTGGAAAATGCAGGGGCAGCAACTACCCGAATGGCTTACCGAAAATGAATCGGTGGTGCATGAGGCGCTGGAAAACCATCAATAAGTAAAGCTCGTTTTGCTGCTGTGTTTTATGGGGGTAGTGGCTATTGGTGAAGCCTGGATATTCATATCGTGGGTGAGTTGTAAAGTTGCTCCAACCTTGCGAACAGGAAACTTGTTGATTAAATAACCTTCGATACGGTTTGTTCCCCTTTTGTAACCGGTTGATGGCCGATTCACCGGCACCTGTCTCCCTCATACCGATGAATGACACCAACCCCTAACCCTGGTGAGGCGTAAAAGTTATAAATCTTTGAAAGGGTGGGTTGCTTTGCATCCTTCATCAATTAAATTACTTCAGTAACTTTTCCACCCACCAAAAAAGTATCCGCCACATTTAACAACTGCGAAAGGTAGTAAGCCATAAAATTAAATGGAATGATATTAGGCAATACCGATTCCTTTTCGCCTGCCAATGGTTCCTCTACCGTAAAAACATGTGCCCCTGCCTTCCGGATAGTGTCACTTAATTTAACCGTGCGATCATAGGCCTTTCCGGTAGATAGCACTTGTATGACAATGCTGTTGGCAGCGGTTTCTTTTGGCCCATGGTCGTATTGCGCCATGGAGAGGCCGGTGAAATTAAGTTTGGTACTCTCACTTAATATGAGGCCTGCCTGCATGGCGGTGGCTACATTGGGGCCACTACCCGTGATGTACAACCCACTTATTTCTTCCGTGGTTAATAATTGATAAACGGCCTCTGCCATTATGCGGCCGAGTTCTTCATAGGCATCTAGCTGATCTTCCAACAATTTCACCATAGGCCTCATCTCCATCCCGAATCCTTTAAACAGTGCCAGCAGGGTATTGATATAAGTTTTAGAAGAGGAATAGGCTTCTTCCCCGGCCAGTAGCGGAATAATTTGGTTGGCAGCTGGCGACAGGCACAATGGACTATGTGCATTGTTTGTAATGGCCGTAAATTGCTTAAATAATTGGGTGCACCACAATACTTCGGTGCTTTTACCCGATTGTGACAATAACACCCCTTGTGGCAACAGCGATTGGCCATCCGCCACATAATTAAAAAATTCCGCCGCAATTTCCGGATAAACATCAAGGCCCATATACTTAAAGGCAAGCGGGGCAAAATAAGAAGAGCCCATCCCAATATAGGGTACGCCGGTGGGAAGCTGGTGAGCCGTACTATTGTCAAGAAAATGCCGGGCCATAGCGGGCATCGATTTAATTTCAGAAAGCATCGCGTTCATCTGAATTGATTTATATAATTATCAGGAATAAATAACAGTTTCTTTTTTACTTTCATGTGACAACAACCAGGCGCCACCGATTGCCAGCAGGATGCCCATCCCTTCCATGGCAGAAAAACGCTCCTTTAAAAACAGCATGGCCAGGATGATGGTAAAAACAGGTTGCAAAGCACCTGCGATGGTAGTCACTGACGCCGCCTTACCCTCTGCACGATAGGCTGCAAAGCTCGCCAACACGCCCAGCCCATTCAACATTCCTGCCATGGCACCCAATGAAATGGTTTTGGCAGAAAGATTGAAATTAATTTTTCCGGCCAGTACAAAACCAAGGGTTATCAACAACGAAGTAACTACAAAAGCAGCATAAGACCATTCGGCCGTGAGGTGGTTGGTAGTCACTTTTTGTACCGCACTAAAAATGCCCCAGCAAAAGATCGCTGCCATTGAAAAAAGGAACCATTCATTTAATCCAAAACTTTTAAGAAAGGCAGTGGTATCTGTAAATAACATGGTTTCGCCAGACAAAAATAATATGGCTGGTATTGCCAAAAAAATACCGCTGACATTAACCCAGCTTAATCGCTCCTTAAAAGCAATAACTGCAATTAAAATGGTGACCAGTGGGTAAAGATTGGTGACGGGTATTACGATAGAGGCCTGCCCGCCATTACTGAAAGCATAAAAAACAGCAATATTTCCGGCGATGGCAAAACCACCAGCTACACAACCCCAGAGTATCCCCTTTACATTGAACTGCGACCATTTACATTTCCTCAAAACAAAGGGTAGGGTTATTAACATGCCGCCGGTAAATAAAAGATGATTCATAAAAGGGTTCACGTCTTCCGAAATCAGCTTTGCCACCACTCCCCAGATACCCCAGCAAAGTGCGGCGAGAATGGCATAAATTAACCA
>JBBQOJ010000101.1:0-7588 GCA_038330815.1 Chitinophagales bacterium
TTTGCAGGAAATATATTTTGTTCACTGGTATTCATTTTGGCCTGTGCGGCTACCTGTTTTTCCCAGCAATTTATTCATCCCGGCGTTGCCCAAAATGATAAGGACCTTGCTTATATGAAGGCCCAGGTAATTGCAGGAATGCAAACTTATAAAGCCGCTTACGATCGGTTGAAAAAAGCAACTGATACCGTGTTTGTGGTAAAGCCTGCTACCCATGTTTTGCGTGGGCCATACGGCCGGCCCAATATTGGGGGCGATGATCTTTCCAAAAGTGCCAACATGGCCTATAATTATGCGCTTGTCTGGTATATTACGAGGGATCAATCCTATGCGGATAAAGCCATTGCCATACTCAATGCCTGGTCGCCGGTACTTCAGGATTTTGATTACAATGATGCTAAGTTGTTGGCTGCTTGGACAGGGCATTTGCTTTGCAACGCTGCTGAAATTTTACGGTATTCCAATGCAGGCTGGCGGCAGTCGGATATCGAAGCCTTCAGCCATCTGCTGATGACGGTGTACTATCCTTTATTACGTTTTTATTTTCCACAGGCCAACGGCAACTGGGATGGCGCCATTATTCACACCATCCTTGCCATCGCCGTGTTTACCGATAATAAAGCCATGTTTAATAATGCCGTGGATCATTATTTACACGCCCCTGTAAATGGCAGCCTGTTTAAATACATCTATCCAAACGGTCAGTGCCAGGAAAGCGGCCGTGACCAGGCACATGTACAATTGGGATTGGGCGAGTTTGCGGGTGCCGCACAAGTGGCCTACACGCAGGGTGTAGACTTATTTTCTATTGCCGGTAACCGGCTGGCCCTTGGCTATGAATACACTGCGAAATATTTATTGGGCAAGCCCCCGCATTGCTACTGCACTATTTCCAACCGTGCTACCAGTTTAAGGGATGACTATGAATATGTTTACCGGCATTATACGGCCAGGGGAGTACAAATGCCTTTTACTGCTATGGCAGCTGACTCCATCCGGCCGACTGCCACCCGCAGTGTGCTTACGGCGGTACGGCAATCGTACGGAAAGCCTTCCGTAAAATCGTCGCCGCCAGCACCTTCCGGTACCGGGTACATTGCCGGCGCGGGGGCTTCGCCTGCCATGAAATTCCCGGCCGACGCCATTATAGTGAATACCAGTCAGTCGATACAGGATGCACTGAATATGGCCGCCGGCACCGGCAGATGGGTTGTATTAAAAGCAGGTATTCATACCTTGCCCACCACTTTGCAGCTACCCTCCCGGGTTACACTGGCCGGTGAAGGATTGGGCACCATCCTGTTTCTTGACCCTTCGTCCGGCGCCAGGGAAGCCATAGTAAATGCCGATGCAGACATGCAGGCCGTCACCATCCGAAACCTGGTTATAGAAGGCTCCACCAGGACCAGCCCGGGCACCGATCCCAATACCCACCGTTCTTTTAAAGGCGCTTATAATCGTGCCGGTATCCTCTTTCGTTCCCAATATGGGAAGAACATGAAGGATATCACCCTGCAACAGGTAACCATCCAAAATTGTACTTTCAATGGCCTGTTAATCAGTGGCGCCTCCAACGTTACCATCGCCCGCTGCGATTTTAACGAAAATGGTGGTAATGTAGTGCCGGGTCCACGCCTGCAACACAATGTATTGCTCTCTAAATGTAATCGTGTAAGCATTACCGGTAGCAGGATGGCAACTTCACCCTTTGGCAGTGGTATCGCCTTAGCTCACTGCAGCGAGGTGATAGTAACCGATTGCGAAATTGCGAGGAATGGCTGGTACGGTTTGTTGCTGCAGGAGTGTAACAATATTACCATTAAGAGCAACCTGTTAGAAGCCAACGACCGTAGCGGCGTGATGCTGGAGTTTTTACGCAAGGGTAACACCAACGTACAAGTGAATAATAATTTAATACATTACAACGCAGGTTATGGCATTGAAACCAATGCGGCTTTAAACACAATACTGGGCAATAACCGCATGGTAGGCAATGGTAATTTAAACCAACAACAAAAAATAAGTAGTGCGCCATTTATATTGATGGAGTAACGATCTTTACCATCTTACTTATCGCTAACGAAAACACACTGAATACAAAAAATGTTGTCCTATTTTTTCATCGTTATTAATTAAACCTTCATGAATTACTTTAAAAAATCTTCCCCAGTTATGGCTGGTATTTTATTATTGGCCTTGATCTTTACCACAGGTAATACGGCAGGGGCGCAGGAAAATGTATTTGCAAAGGATTATATAAAATCCACCATGTTAAAAGTTACCAGCTGGCAATTGGCGAATCCAAAGCACACACCCACCGACTGGACCAACGGGGCATTTTATGCGGGGGTAATGGCCGCTTATAAAACTACCAAATCGAAAATGATATTAGATTCGTTAATGGCACACGGGCAACGCACCAACTGGGAACCAGGCCCAAGGTATGACCATGCGGATGATATTGTAATCAATCAAACGACTATTGATTTATATCGTATTAAAAAAGATCGTTCCATGATACAGCCAACGATCGATACGGTACAAAAAATGCGCACGGTTCCTGGCAGGGAAATTAAGCGCCACGGCAATATATGGTGGTGGTGCGACGCCTTGTTTATGGCACCGCCTACGTTGGTAAAACTGGGTGTTACCTTGAAAGACCCTTCCTACTTTGCCCTCAACGATTCCCTCTTTAAGCAAACAACCGATCGCTTATACAGCAAAACCGAACACCTTTATTTCAGGGACGCCAGCTACCTGATTAATGAAAAGGGAGAAGGGAAAAGAGAAAAAAATGGCAAAGAGATATTTTGGTCCAGGGGCAATGGATGGGTTATGGGTGGATTGGTGAGGGTGTTGGACGAACTTCCTAAAAAATATGTTAACCGAAACTATTACCTGGATATTTATAAAGAGATGGCGGCGAAGATTATCACCTTGCAACAAGCCGATGGATTATGGAGGGCGAGCCTTCTCGACCCGGAATCTTACCCGGGTGGCGAAGGAAGTGGTTCAGGATTTTTCTGCTACGCATTGGCCTGGGGCATCAACAAGGGTATTTTGGATAAAGCCACGTATTTGCCCGCAGTTGAAAAGGCCTGGAAAGGTTTAAATACACTGGTTTCCGAAGAAGGCAGGGTAGGCTGGGTGCAACCGATTGGCGCCGATCCTCAAAAAAACTTTAGCGCCGAAAGTTGGGAAGTGTATGGCGCCGGCGCCTTTTTGCTGGCCGGCTCAGAAGTGATTAAATTAAAACGGTAAAGTATTAGTTGGTGATGTTTTTTGTAAGCATTACATCTGTACCTGGTACGAACAGCCTCTTCACACCATAGTTTTTGTAAGCATCTTAATTGGCAGGACCGGGCCCGATCCTGCCAATTATATTTTTATAGGAAGGCACTTTATCCCATCATTCAAATACCAGGGAAATGCTTTTACCTGCATCGCCACCAGGAGGTAAATCAATAGTAACCAGGCTAAGTTTACCCGCTTCCATCCATTCCGCTTTACCGTTGGCACCTTTGATAGTAACAGGCGCAGTAATGGAAAATTGCAGCGCCGTTAATGATTGGGTTGGATCAGCCACCG
The DNA here is from genome assembly GCA_038330815.1 of Chitinophagales bacterium. Taxonomy (GTDB): domain Bacteria; phylum Bacteroidota; class Bacteroidia; order Chitinophagales; family Chitinophagaceae; genus Ferruginibacter. The sequence continues at coordinate 3,589 of JBBQOJ010000101.1, forward strand.
TTATTTTTTTAATCTTGTTGCCTTCCATTTCAATCATCACCATACATGGCTGGTTAGCCGTTAACGTTAGTTGCTTGCCCAAACCGATATTTCCCGGTTGATAAAACACAACCTGTGTTAGCTGAAGCGCCCCGTGGCGCACGGCTTGCAAGGTGGGTGTATTTGACAAAATGCTTATGGCCTTCTTTTGTTGGTATTGATTGATCGCTGCTGCTTTGATGGCAGGAACCACAATGTACGAATAGCCGGCATTGTTAGGAGAAACGCCGTGAGGGAGCCAGGCGGTGAACAGATCTTTTTTCACCGGTTCCGTTGTCGCCCAATCCTGGTGGTTGATCTCGCGCCAGTTGCCCGTTGCAGTTGTATTCTGCAATTGTACCGTGTTTAGCTCAGGAAACAAATAGGCAACGTTGTTATGATGTATCCAGCGCACTTCCTGTAATTCATGTGTTCCCCTGGTCAAAGATTTCATGCCGGTGGCGTTACCCACTTGTACAGTACCTTCCAGGTTACATTGGTTAAGCGTGGTAACTACAGGATATTCACTGGTAGCCGTAATGCCGGCACCGAGGCAAACATATTCATCCCTAAAAAAGAACCAGGATTTTCTTGCGGTTAATGGATCGTGTACACTACTGAAGTCGGTAGCCGCTGCACCATAATTGCCGTTGGAAACACCCCCTACAAAAGCAGTACGGCCCTTTTTGGCAATTTGGTTAAAAGGCAATACGGATGGCTTTTGTATAATGGTGGCCCCCGGGATTTTCTGCCAATCCCATACCGGGAAAACATCTACGTACTCCTTACCGGTAAGCGTAATAAAATTTGCACCATCTGCAAAGTGGTGATTTTTCAACCCCTCTTCATTGTGCGGTTCTTCCATGTTATTTTGACGGGAGGAATGCATGCGTACGGAAGAAAACCAGGTGGGCCGCTGGTGACTAAAATATCCCGAATGCCAGAAATATTTGTTCCATTGCAGGTTGGGTGGTTGTTTGCCGTTGCGGATATTCACCAGGTGTTCCAGTTCGGCTTTTCGATAACCCGTTGATGCTTTCAAAAGGTTGACCGGTATTTCTGCACTGGCGGGTGATAATGTCCCCTTGCGGGTTAGGTCCCGGTTTTTGGCGCCCAGGTCGGGAAACCTGCCAAAGGCCATCGATTTTGAAATGCCATCCAGGTAATAATCTATCAACTGCTGCAGGGCCGTTTCGGGTAGCGTATATTGCGTGCCTGCAATTTTTACCGCCCAATAGGCAAAAGAACTCACATAGCCGGTACCGTAAGTAAGGGTGGACATCACCCGGTCGGTGCGGTGATGAAAACTCATATCAGGCTGCAACCCCCTTCCGGTACTAATTTTTATTTCATCGGCCATGGTTTTTATTACCCGCTCCATTACCTGTTCATCTCTTTTAAAAAGGCCCTGCTTCCCCAACATGCCGGCAATTTGTATAAGGTCGCCACCGGGCCTTGCACCAAAGCCTTCCAGGCTGGCCCGGCCGGCAATTTTTAATCCTGCCATGCGTTGGTTTTCAGATAGTGCGGTATCCAGCAGCAATAAGGTATTGATCATGAAATTGGGGGTGCCCATTTCGTTCCACCACCAATTCTGGCAAATAAAATCATGCGCCAGCCAAAAATCGAGGGCCGACAACGCCACCTTTTTTACCTGCATGTTTTGGAAATAGGGTGAACCCTTTTTGGCGTGTGCCTGCGCAAGGTCAAGCATATGTTCCAAATGTTCCCGGTGTTGAAACCCCGTACGGGAGGTATCAACGTAATTGATGCCCGGCCAACTGCCATCCGGTTGGATGGTGGTGATCAGTTGTTGAATGGACTTGACATTTACGGCAGGTGCCAGTAAGTCGTCGATGATCCTTTGGCGGATAAGCTCCATACCAGGATTGGTAATTGGGGCGCGGGTGGCCTTCTGCAACGACATCTTTACTGACACCGCCGGCATTTTAGCGGCGATGGTTATTTCCTGTTGGGCAAACAGGTTTCCGGATGATACCATTACTGCCAGTGTCATGGCTGAAATGCACCGTAAGAAGTTATTTGTATACATGGTCATTTGTTGTTTAGTCTGTTGGCTTATTATAGTTAATGCTACCCTGTTTTAATAAACTAATGCAGGAGTATTATTTAGGTTCAACCACCCACTTTATTTGCCCGGTAGTGAATAGCTTGTTAACCACGAAATTGATGCGATAGATATTATCTCCCCAGCGGTCAAGCACACCCTTGTCTTCCATGGCAGTAAGGGGTATTTTTTCAATTGTTGGCGACAACTGGCTTGCATTGTATTTTACTACAAAGTCTTTTACATTACCCGCTGAGGTTTTGTAATGAATGACCAATTCGCCCGGCCTTATTATTTCTGACGGGTAACAGGTCATAAGATGTTGCGTGATTTTACCTGCCGCAGCTAACGTGATGACATCACTAAAGGCTACGTTGCTGTTCTTGTTGAGCCGCACTGTACGAAGCCAGCTTTTAACACCGGCATTGGCAGGGTAGGCATCGGCAATATCGAGTTGTATTTCGGCAAAGCCTTTTCCTTTTTGGTATCGCACATTGGATGCTTTGAAGGAGGCTCCCGGCGATTGGGTGTTGCCGTTAATGGTGGGTACATTGTGGTAATCAGAACAATTGTACCAGATGTCATACCGCTTGCTGCTAAACGTTTTCGCGGTATAAGTACCACTGCCCACATCAATCAATAAAGGCAATCCATCATAATACACCACGTAGTTGCCAATGTCGTTGTGGTTGTGGCTTTCGTCGTTATTACCGCCCTTTGCGGCTACGTAAAAGCCGCTGGTACTGCCCTCCTTGTCCCTCGCTATCATCACTTGTAAATCGGGTAGCCAAACATTTTCGGGCAGTGGTAAACCCTGCACTGCCTGTTGGTATTCCTGTTGCATAAACAACGAATAAAAATTGCGGAAATAATGAAAGCCCCCCATGGTGCGTTTTTCCCGGTCACGGTAAAAGGCGCCAAATTTCATCATATTGGTATCGTTGATATCCTTCCCAAAACGATAAATCATATTGGCGGCCATGCCTGGTTTCGGACTGGCATCTGCAAAATTTACAAAATAGGTGTCGTTGATTTGTGCCCGGTAAATAAACCTGCCCATATTTTTAATTTTTTCATCCTCCAGCACATATTGAAAGGATTGATTGGTGGCCAGGTTAAGCATCGCAATGTTGTCGTACAGGGAAGCAGCAGCGGCACCCCAGTAACCGGGTCCTTCGTCGCAACCTCCATCATTGGGATACGGGTTGGTGAACTGGTCAAGCACGTTCAGTAATTTATATACCATGTCAGCTCTCCTGCTATCATCCTTTTCCAGTAGCAGGGCGGCGTTTAACCAGTTGGAGCAGATCCAGGGGTTCCAGTTGTTGGGTCTTCTGCCACTGGCATTGGCCTGCATCCATCCATGGGGCTTTGTCATCAAAGGTGTAAAAATGCGGTTATTGGTTTCCAGGTAAATCCGTTTCCTGATTTGCGGCGAAACAGCATCCAGCTTTTCTCCGAGGTAGTAATCTACCCAGGATAGAAAGGTGCCGGTCTCGGCACTGAAGAGATCTACAAACGGCGCCGACACATCAATTAACCCGCTAAGCGCTTTTGTTTTGGGAAGATGTGCCGGTACACCCCAGAAAGATTCTTCGCAGATAGACCATACCCCGTTGATTATGGGGTCGATAAAACGGCCCTTGTTTTCATAAATTTCTGCCAGTAACAGGGTGCCGAGTACATTCCGTTTCTCAAAACTGATCGCCTGGTATTCATTTCGGTCGCCGGTACGTTCGATAAGCAGCGACTTGGTGGCTGGAATGGAGGGCCATTGATAAGCCAGGTATTTTTCCGCCTCGGCCAGGTTGGCCTTCATCATACCCTGGTCGGCTTTCGCCCAGCCAGCCCGGTCGGTGATGATGGGAAAAGGACGCCAGGCTGCCTGTGGGATGAGTATATTTTTTAACGCGG
>JBBQOJ010000102.1:0-7588 GCA_038330815.1 Chitinophagales bacterium
TCTTGTCAAATTTCCCGCTTAGCAAATTAGGTTCCTGTGCTGATAACCCGCAACAGCAGGCTAACATGGCAAGAAGGAGGGTGATTTTTTTCATAAGTTTTTAATTGAATTTATTGAATAAGCAAGCTGGCATTTATTACCGGTGGTACTTCAAAACTAATTCCATCGGCAGTGGTAATAACAAGAAGTTCCTGCCGTTTACCTGCAACGATCAACACTACTTGTTTTGCTTTGGATTTACCGATGCGGACAAGCGTTGGCTGGTGACAACTGATGATGAGTTGATCGCCCAAAAGCTGCAGGTTGGCTGCACTGTGTGGCTGCCTGCAGGAGAGAGAATAACTGCCCCAGGCGATTTCATTGCCATCTCCCAGGTAAAGGTATTCCGGCTGGTCTCCCTTTAAACTGATGACACCAAACTGGCCCCTGAATTTCCATGCTCCTTTTGTGTATAATTGCTGTGAGTTTAACGATTGTAAAATCACCTGCCTGCTTTGCTGTTTACTAATAACTTGTACTGCCGAAAATTCACCAGGCTTCCGGATGTCTTCCAATGATATTTGCTCCACCGTGTAGTTGCTTTCTCCGCTAAAGGGTTCATAGATGGCAATAAAGGGCCGTCGCCATGCTTCCCCCTCCTGCCGGCAGATGAGGGTAGGCGTAGGTAGTTCGCGGTAGGGTTTGTCGGCCGTTCCGGTGGCAGGTGCTTTGCCCGCATAAAAAGTTCTGGAGGGTGCTCCTGCAAATAGTACCTGCATAAACCGGTTGGCTTCCCCCGAAACGGGTATGGTAAACAGCCCTATTGCCGGTGCATCGGTTTTACCGGTAGATTGGAGGTCGCGGATTATACGTAAACCAGGCGGGTCAGCCGGCTTGCTGTGCAGGGGTAAAGTAGCGGCAGCCACCGCGAGTGACTGCCGGGAGGAATTGAGTAATTGAAGGCCGCTGCCGATATTATGGTACAGGTAGTCGTTGCTGTAAGTATTACCGGAACGGAAAATATCTACATAATACCCGCTAACCGGCGAGGTACGAATAATGGCCATGGTACGGTGTTGTTGGGTATTGGTGGAAATATCTGTATAACGGGTATCCGTAAACGAACATAGCGCCGACACCGCTTCTTTGCCTGCCAGCGGTTCCATGGCCGACAATTTAATCTCGCCCATCTTTTTAGTACCGCCACCGCCTTTAAAATAGGGTACCGATGCCGACTGACCACCAGCTACCACCGTGTTGTGTGCTGACCATTGGGCATAATATTGTACATGCATCGGTGCTTCGTAGGTGAGGCCCTTGCCGGGGTCGGGGCCCATCACTGTTCCGGCGCCATACAGTTCCATGGCCATACCATTAGCGTGGTTGTGGTTATAGGTGGCGCCTTGAATTAGGTACATCAGGCCGGTTTCATTGTTAGTGCCATTTCTTTGCAGGTAACATTTGGCAAAATCCAGTTCGCCACTCCTGGGCCAGGCATACATGGCACCGGTTTGAGCCGGAAGTTCGGGCAAATAGGTAAGCAATCCTAACCAGCCGCCCCCGGTGCGCTGGTACCACTTATTACTGATCAATACTTCCATGGCAGCCGTTAATTGGCTTACTACCGGGAGGTTATATTTCTTTGCCATGGCAATGCCAATTTCCAAACACTCCGGGCTTTGGGAGGCAGGCCCGGTATCACCCATGGAAGGGGCAATGAAATTGGGAAAAGAATATTTCAACAACACATACGATGCTTCAAAAAGTGCGGGATGTTTTTCAAACACAGCGTAGCCGTTTTTTTCCATGGCCATGGCTGAAACCAACAGGCTGCTTACCGGGTAATTGTGGTAACCGCCCGGTTCCTTCCAATGGCCATCCGGGGTAAGCCATTTTTTTACAACAGAGGGTAAGCCTAAATGGCCGCAAGACCCATTGATCGTATCCCTATTAAGGTAATAATCGAGGTAGTAAGCCCGTTTGTTGTTGTCTTCCAGGGATAAGGCAGCAAACACCAGGGCGGGCGTTTGGGCGGCAAACCAGTTATTGTTCCAGTATCCGCGAAACGTCATGGTGTGGGCTATTTTTTCAAACACCGTTTCATACCAACTGGTAGTGTATTGTTGCTGGCGCAGGTAGTCGTATAAAAAATCATAGGCCAGCGCCATGGGTTCATGATTGCCATCTCCCAGGGTTTGAATAGAAAGAAAGCCGGTTCTGCAAGGGCCCTCGATGGGTTGCTGGTAAAAAGCACCCCGTGCCCATTGTGATAAAATATCTGCAGCAAAAGTTGCATAGCGGGTATTGCCGGTAAGCCAGTAAAGAATGGCAGCATCCAGTGCCAGCTGGTTAATGTTGCCATTGATTTTATCTACGAATGATTGCGGGTTGACCCATTCTTTTGCCGCGCCTGGTTTGTTGCTTTGCAGCAGCATTTGCGTGGAAGTATCGTAAGGCACCAATTCTTCGATGGCGGGCATTTTGTAGGAAAAGCCATCCCTGGTAATGGGCGGGCGTTTATGAGGCGACACCCTTACGGTAGGATGGGGAGCGTCGCCTGCATAGCGCACCAATTGCGTTCCCTCCTCATCAGAAAAAAATTGCGTATACCTTTTCCCCGGAACCCGGTTCATCAGGTACCTGCTCAATATCCATTCCGGGTTGGTTTGATGCCTGTCTGCATAAGGTTGTATGTGTTGCCGCATCTCCTCAAAAATTGTGTTGGCCCAGGGTTGCTGTTTAATTTTTTCAAGGATGATGGCTTTGTCTGATGGATTGGCCAGGATATGTGGATGCGTACCCTGCGCGGTTGCAGCAATGCCATTAAAATGCAAGAGGACGAGCAGCAGTAGCCAGGTGGGATGACTGCGGTAGTAGTTAACTAACCGTTGGTATTTTTTCATGCAATCGTTTCTTTTAATCAAGCTGGAAATACTTTCCAGCATTTGTAAAGTTATTTGTATGGCAGCGAACCTGCCAGTCAATTAGCCATTCCTGCTCACCGTATTTGTAGTTCCAATTTATTTTAAGCGTACCGGTTTTTCAAAAGCATGCTGCATATCATAGGGCAACTGGTATACGCTCCCTTTTTTATCACAATAGTATAAGTGGGATGACGAAAAACCAGCTGCATTTCCATCTGCCCAAAATGCATAGAAATCATCGTGGGCATTTACCGGCCGGCGGGCATAACTGTGATTGCGTATACTGTTGTGCGTTAGTTGTTTTTTTTTATTCCAGGTTCGGCCATTGTTGTTACTTTCCCATAGTACCATCTCGCCACCGGTGCCATACGGTTGCGGACCGGGCGCGGTTGGTCCAATGATGCGCCAGTGCTGCTTATCGATGTAAATGGATCCCATGTCATAGTTGTGCGTTGAGGTGTCCACTACCCGGGAATGCCATTCGCCATTTTTCCAATGCAACAGGGTCCACTCTCTTGGGGCACCGGCCGGCCCGGGTGCGTAATGCCTGCTCACCACCGCCAGGATGACCGGGTTGCCTTGTTCGTCAAATGTAAGGTCGTTCAGGTACACCAGTTTTCCTTCCGCTTCATACTCTTTCACCAGTGACTTGCTACGTGTATCCATTACCGGTACCTCAACGGGTTGTCCGTCAATGGTTTCCCAGGTGGTGCCGTTATTGTTGGTTTGTAGCAGGTAAATATTGGTGCGCTTGTTTACGTCGCCACCGGGATGGTAATTAAAAGCCGTTACCAGTTTTTGGCCATGTTGGCCCGACACCTGGTAGTGGCCGCCCATACCCGCAAGCTTTTGTTCGGGCTGCCATTGCTCGCCATTTTTGCTGCTGCTCCAGTACAGTTCCCTGCCCCTGGTATACCTGGTAAAGAGGCAAACCCAACCATTGTTTTTTAGGAACCAGGGTTGGGGATAGGTTATTTCTGCGGTATAGGTTTGGATAAATTCTGTTACCTGGTAGGGGAAAACGCTTTTAAAAATATACCCGGGCCGGCTGGTATTTCTGCCACTTACAAAAACGTGGATATAGCCGCTGTCGTCAATTGACAGGGAGGCGTTGTCGTGTGGGTCATCCACACCTTTTTTATCATACACAATAACAGGTTGGGGTACCCGCTTTTTTTTATGATCGTAGTAAGATACCATGATGAGCAGGTGTTTTTCCTTTTCCGCTGTGGTACCTCCATAAACAAAAAAGGTTTTGTCGACCGCCTTGCAATAAATGGCTACCGGTAAATGGCTGGAAGTATAGGTACCCAACCCACCCGAATATTTATCACCATAGCCGGTAAACTGGCCGAGGGTAAACCAGATACCCTTGTAGCCCGGCGCTTGTAGGTTTTGTGCAGGTAGCTGCAAAGTACTCAGCAGGGGAATAAAAATAAGCACAAGAAATTTTACCATCGTAGCATGCATTGTCATCGTGGCACTGGTTGCTTCCTCCCACGGCTAACTATTGTTTGGGCCAGTTAACTAGGGGGGCTATTTTTTTTATGGGTTGATTGAATGCGCTTCCCGGTGTAAGGATAACATTTAAGGCGGTGGTGCTTCCTGCCGGTAGGTTTACTTCAAAACCTACCAACGTGGTACCCGGGTTGGGCGCGTCATAAGCATTAGGTGGATCTGTTGACCATGTTTTCATTTCGAGGTTGGAAGGGCCCTGTACCTGCAACACCATCGTTTTACCATCCTTGGTCAGTATGGCCTGGTTTTTTCCGTTGATGCTAACGGAAGCGGGGGTAAGCATGGTCCAGCGAATGGTAGTTGGTTTATCGCCCGTGATCACTTCATCCCTCACTACTACGTATTTTTTATCAACAATGGCAATGCCCCGGTTCGACTTTTGCAGGGCAGGGGTGTATATGGCCGTCAGATCGGTCACCACGTTCATAAAGGAAGGCTTTTTGCCGGCGCTGGTGATGGGCGCAAAACCTTTTACATCCTGGTGTTGGTTGTTAACGGTAAGGGTGTTGTGCACCAGGTTGGTTAACCTGAAAACGGTCCAACGTTCGGCATCCTGCGTGCGCCCAAATAATTTAATGCCTTTTGATTCCAGCGACTCATAATCCTGCATCCCAAAATCCATGGCCCACCGTACACCATCTGCCTCCATGATAAAGGAGCCAATGTCCATGTGGGCGTGGTTTACCGATACAGAACCGCCCTTCATCGCAACATAGATGGCGTTGGAGTCGGTCCATGAGGTACGCATCATCGCCACGGGATTTTTGCCATGCCCTACCCACATGGTAGCCTTGGGTGGAGGAATGTTGTTCAATGAAATGCCACCGCTCCAGAGCATTATGGATGGTATTAGCCGGTCACGCACCAGCGTTTCGGGGGCCCTGTTTTTCAGGTGCGTTTTTTCTTCCCATATCAGCGATGGGTCTTTTGCTTTTCCTGCCAGCCAAAACATGGCAGGATGCAATCCGCCATTGGAGCCCGCATCCGAATAATTAAATGGTTTACCGGAGGGGCCTGTCAGGTTTTCCATGAAACCGGCGGTGAGCAGAAAGCCCGGTGCCTCTCCCAACCCAAAATCTTTACCATACACTTTTTCTATAGCGGCGATAAATAGCACATTAAAACTTGTTCCATATCCCCAATAACCATAGCCTTCGGGATACACACCATCCGGCGCGTAGTCTTTCATCGGCAGAGCAATGGAACCAATAGCACGATCAATGATTTGACGGGCCAGTTCGGGATGGTCCTCGTAAATGGCCAGCGCACCAAAGGTGATGCCCGCATTACAAACCTGGTTCCAGTTATGTTCTGCTGTTAACCAGTTATTGTGTTTCGGATTCATGGATGGCTCGAGGCCTTTTTTTAAAATGCCTTCCCGGATGATGGCCCTTGAAGTAGCTGGCAACTGGTCATATAACCAATCGTAACCAATGGCTACAGCCATCGTCATTTCGGCAACGTCAAGAAAATGGGAAGGGTTCCAGTCGCTAAAGGCAGCGATGGCTAACATTTCCTTTTCTGCCCGCTGCACATAATGTTGCTGAAGGGTAGTACGATAAGCATAAGAAAGTATATACAGGCGTCGCAACGCTTCCCTGGATTTGTCCAGCAGCCGCCTGCCAACCTGGATGCGTTCAATAGGCGGGAGGGGGAGCAACCGGTCAGCTTCGTCAATGATGGCCTTATGCATTCCTGCCCAGGTGGCGTCCAGCCCGGCGGTTTTTTTGATGGCAGCTTCCTCACCTTTCAATAATAAAAGGCGGGGGTGTGCCGGCAGTTGTTCATTACCCGTGATATATTTTAACTGGGCCGCCACTGTGAAAGGCAGCGCCAATAAAAATGGAAAAAAGAATAACAGTGCAAAATGATTTTTCATATGTCAAGCGTTGTTTTTAATACAGGCAGATGGCCGGCGCGGCAAAGGCATATCGTTATTATGAATGCCCTATTTTTTCGGCGCCCGAAATGATACCGGAAGCTAACCATATTAAATGGTTTTGCAAAGAAATAGACCAACCTTTCGAGGGTAAATTTTTATATAGGAAGTGTTAGTGCATGGGAAGCTAACGGAGCACCCTATACGCAATTGTACCCCACCTGTGTTTCGCCATTAGAGCAACAAACCCGGGCCAGGTAGCATTGCGTTAACGGAACGCAATTTCGAGCAACCTTGAAGGAAAAGCAAAGGCGGAAGCAGTGTTACTTAATAACAACCACCCGGGAGGATATCCCGGGTGGAGTTACTGATGGAGGCGATGAATACCTGGTTACTTGTTAACGGCCAGGGTATTTTGGCTAACTACCACGAGGGAGAGCAGGCGGCCGGTGGGCAATTCGGAAGAGGTGTAAAATAAATTAAAGGTTCCTTCTTTTCCCTTATTGGCGTGGAGGATATCTTTTACCTGGCAGGTCATTGCTGCCACAGCTGTGGCTGCATCTGCAAAACGCCATTCCTTTACCATTTTGCCGTGCCTGTTTTTCAAGCGGATGATACGGGTTTTAGCCACTTTGCCACAATGATGGTAATTCACCGTAACGGGCTGGATAGCCTGTTGGAGAGTAAGGTGAATGCTTTGCACTTCATTCATTTTTTTTTCGCCAAATCGCTGCATGATCACATTGTTGTTTAAAAGGATTTCAAACCCTTCGCCACCAATTGGGCTAAAGGAAAAAAGTGATGTTACTACAGCAGCGAATAACAGGGAGATTAGCATCTTTTTCATACTTAAAAATTTATTGATAAATAAAGGAACTAATTGATGGTACAAATGAAGCATTCCCAACGGAGATTGAATAATTTTTGTTACGTATGGGTGTGGCTGCTTGATCACCAGCAGAAAATAACAAGAAATGCGTTTTTTAAGAGCGCTTCACAGAAGGATTTTTTTTTGAAAGAAGCGGAGGCATATTATTAAGCGGGTACCAAAGCAAGACAAGGGGTGGCCGGTTGGTAGTTTTTGCGGGTTAGCAGGGATGGCGCCGCCTCTATTTAGTTGATAGGTTTTTTAGGGGTTTAATTTGAGGAAATAAATAAGGAAAATTTATTTATACTTCCCCATCCTGTAGACTTAATGAAACAGTTTCATGTTTAATCTGGTCAATGACCTTTAACGCCTAATCAAATGGCCATAATTTCAAGACGTTTTGTTAAAGAAAAATGAAAT
>JBBQOJ010000103.1:0-7583 GCA_038330815.1 Chitinophagales bacterium
CAAGCAGCTATTCAATGCGTTACAGTCGCCTCCGCAGCCGGCGGGGCTGCGTAACCGGGACAACGCTGCTTTTTCCCCTTTGAAAAAACTCGCTACGCTCGTTATTTTCAATCACGCCATAGGCGTGAACGGAGAAAAAGAAGCGTCTTACCCGGTTACTGGTAGGAAAGGGAAAGTGGGCGCTTCATTTGGTTTAGATAGTAAAAATGTTGGATGGTGTGGTTAAAGGTTACGCTGGTATCGATTGTAATCTATTATTAAAAAATGGCAGCGCTGTTTGCGCTGCCAGTGACGATGTTTTTGTTGCCGGTTTTATTTTACAAACCGGATCGTTTTCCGTTCGGTAGCTGTTTCCACCAGCAACAGGTACACACCTGCCGGGAGGTTACCCACCGGTAGGGTTACCTGGCCGTTGAGGGCGCCCGGTGAATGCACCAATAATTTTTTCCCGTTTACATCGAAAATAGAAAGCTGTACCCTCGATGTAATACCAGCAAGCAACAGCCTTGCCTGGTCTGCCACCGGGTTGGCCATTAACTGCACCTTCCATCCACTTCCCGCAGTTAAGCGCAGCGTGATCACGGCACTGGTGGTTGATTTACCATCTATATCGTTTAGGAGTAACCGGTAGTAGATAACCACCTGGCCACTATTAACTATCCCCGGATCGGTAAACATATAATTATTGCGCCGGGTGGCGTTGCCGGCAGCGGCTACTGTTCCGATACTACTAAAATTAACCCCGTCCATACTGCGCTGCAGGGTAAAATTGCTACTATTGGTCTCCTGCAACGTGTACCAGTTCAGCTGGGCATCCGCTCCTTTGGCTGCCACTGTAAAATCGCCAAGTTTTACCGGCAACGGTGTAAAGTTGCCGTCCACTGCGAAAAGATCACGGGCAGGATTATCCCCGTTGGTAGCTTCAAATATCACCTTGTTGTTAATAATAAAAAAGCTTAAACCGGGAACACTGCCGGTAGGGCCCGTAATAATATCGGCTACGATATTGGTACCCGCCGTTGTGCCATCGCTTTTCCAAAGTTCAACACCATTGGCAGTGGAAAATCCGGGGAAAAACAAACCGCTGGTAGTATACAAATAGGAGAGATTGCCTAAGTCTACCCCATTGCCGGTGCCCGGCAAAATACTCTTCACCAGTTGGGTGTGGGCCGGCGTACCATCCACCCCATCAGATATCCATAATTCGTACCCCTCCGCTGCAGTGTTGGCAATAAAAAAAAACTTATTTCCCTGGAACAACAACTGAGACACCGCAAAGCTGTTACTGGCGATATAAGAGGGTAATAAAAAAGGTGGCTCATCCCCATCAAAAGCGATAAAGGGTTTTGTTCCGGCTGTTGTACCATCCGATTCCCATAAGCCATACCGTGTTCCCAACAAATCAGTCGAACTGAATATAAACTTGCCAGGTAGTATCACCGAATTATAAATAAGGTCAACCGATCCCAACGGGCCGGTTTCGATATCCTTCAATAGATTGGTATTGCCCGTTGTGCCATCTGTTACCCAAATCTCTTCGCCGTGCACACCATCATTGGCAGTAAAATAAGCCTTTCCGCCAAACTCAAAAAAATTTACACCAAAGCCAAAAAGCGGACTGCTGCCCGCCAGACCAGGATTAATATCCTTCACGATGGTGGTACCACCTGGTGTGCCATCGGATTTCCAAAGTTCCTTTCCGCTAATACCATCATCCACACTAAACAATGCCAGGCTGTTTAATTTATAAAAATCCTGGATATTGGAGGATGCTGTTCCTACATTTATATCTTTTAGCAAAACTGTACCGGCATTGGTGCCATCTGAGCGCCATAATTCTATTCCATTGGTCGCGGTACGGGCCATCATCAACAGGTAGGTACCGGTGGAAAAAAGATGGTAATCCCCCGCGTTGTTGCTGCCGCCTGTTCCGGCCAGGATATCTTTCACAAGTGAAGTACCACCGGGCGTTCCATTGGTTCGCCATAGTTCTCTTCCCTCGCCCGCTGTTACGGCGGTGAAATAAACATATCCATTAAGTACGGCTGCATCATCGTCAGGCTCCGACCCAGTGGTACCGGGATAAATATCACTAAGCAATTGGGTCCCGCCTGGTGTGCCATCAGTGATGAATAATTCGCTACCTATAGCGGGCGTAGTACCGGCAAAAATCATTTTACCATCCAGGTAATTAATTCCGGCAAAGTTGTTAACAAATTTTATCGAGGTAGAAAGCTGTAGCGTGCCTCCCGGCGTACCATCAGTTGCCCAAAGTGTCTTGTCGATGGCGGACACATACACGGCTTTGTTGCTGGTAAGCGGGTATTCAAACTCCAATGATTGATTTGAATTGATTTGCGTTACCTGTGCATGGAGACAGGGTAGAAAAAATAGCAACAAAACGGGCAAGAGTACATTTTTTTTCATGGTATTTTTTTTAATATAAAGTGCACAATAAGTAAATAAGAAATGCCGGTATGTTACATGGATAGTGTGTTTACACAACGAATTTTAAACAATGGCGAACGGCAACAGGGCAAGTAGCGTACCTAACAAAGGCGGTACCGGTTCTTTCAATTGTATATAGGATCAGCAGAAACGATTGGGCGGTGCGTCCAAAATATCTAAAATAAAAGTAATTTATTTTTTCAATACTTAAAAATACAATTACCTGAATATTTCCGTTGCGTGGGTGCCTGCACCTGGTGCTACAAATAAACAAGATTGCCGGCCGGCAGATTCTCCAGCCCTGATTAAAATAAAAAAGCGGCAAAGGTACTACCCTCCGCCGCTTTGTATAGAAATTTGTGTGCAACCGCCTACATTAGAAAAGTTTTGTAACCCTTGCTATCGTTGCAGTTTATTTTTCCCACCAAACCTTTGTATTGATATCATCCGGTCCCATGGAAGCTATTGCGAGCTTAACATTGTTGGGATTGTTGGTTCTAACAGGTATGGGGAAACGAAACCGAACCGGCATCTTCTTATCATTGATCATTCCCTCCGCAACCGGTAGTACCGGAAGCCCCGTGCGCCGGTATTCGAACCACTGCTGGTAATCTATAAAATACAAGGCATAATACTTTTGCAACATGATCCGCCCGAGGCTGCCATCATAGGCCGAAGATGCGGTAGTTAGATAAGTAGCCGGCATTACCCCACCCCATTGCTCAATGGCGGCCTTCACGCCTTTTTCGTAGGCAGCCTTGGCCGCAACACTATTTCCGCTGCGCCATTCCACTTCTGCCTTTATTAATTCCACTTCTGCATAGTTCATCACCACGCAAATCATAGGAGCAGTTACCAGCGCCACATTTAAATTTGATGGCGTGTACGTAAACTGCGATTCGCTGCCTGCATATCCACTGGGTATCCCTTTGTAAAGTGGGCCACCGGTGTTTTTTGCGGTAGTTGCAAACTTCGGCAAGCGGGGATCATTCATTGCAGAAAGGCTATCTATAAAAAATTTACCAGAGGCCCGGAAGGTAGTAAAGTCGATGGCCCTTCCCCAGGGAGATACCATGGGCGTAATGCCGGAAAGTTGCAATACGGCGGCCTCTGCATTGCTGATAAACACCGGGTATTTGGTTGGATTGTCTATCATATGGCGCAATTCGGTCATCGCATTCATCTCCGTTCTTTTATATACCCTCAACAACAAACGCATGCGCAATGAGTTGGTGAATTTTTTCCAACGGCTGATATTGTTGCCAAACAGGATGTCGGTACCAAAAACCATTGGCTTTGCCGTAATATACAGGTTATTGGCGGAATCGAGATCAGCCAGGATTTTTGTATAGATTTCCTGTTGCGTGTTAAAACGTGGCTGAAGAATGCCGGAATCGGCCCTCGATGCTTCATTCATCGGCACATCGCCAAAACAATCGGTAAGGTTACCATAAATCCAGGCATTAAGGGTTAACGCGATGGCCTGGTAATTTACGTCAGTTGCCTTTACGGCAGCAGCCTGCATTTCCTTGATGTTGTTGAGCCATTTGTAGCTGTTGTTCCAGCTTCCGTTACCAATGTTTTCCGACAAGTCGTACCGGTGTATCCCACCTGTTACACTGGGGAAGGGCAGCGAAACCTGCATCAGGTAAGCAGTAATGTCATCATACTGTAACATATTGTAGGAGGCCATACCATAAATGGTAGGATTCAACAGGGTGCCGGGGCTGATCTGGTCGATCCGGTTTGGATCGGTGTTAATTTCCTCGAAATTTTTGGTACAGGAAACAGCGGCCAGGAGGATGGCAAGCCCCCATACCGGAAGCACTTTTTTATTATACATAAGTTGATCTTTTTCTTAATGATGAATACTTAAAATTTTACGGTGATATTTACCCCCATGGTTCTTGTAGAAGGCAATTGCCCCATTTCAACACCGGGCAATAAAGTGGAGCCATTCAAGGCGGCAGTTTCCGGATCAAAAATCGGGAAGCTGGTCAGCATCAGCAGGTCCCTGCCATACAAAGCAAATGACACCTGTTTTAAAAATGATTTTCCCAACACGGTTTTTGGCAGTGTATACTCAATCCTTACTTCCCTTAACTTTAAAAACGAAGCATCAAAGGAATTGGATTCCACGTTGGCCCTTCGGTAATAGTCGGTATAATAATCAACCGGCAACACCTTCTTTGTATTGGGGATATATTTTCCGGAGGCATTGTCGAACACTACGCCCTCGCCGATAATAAAATTTTCTTCCCTTCCCCGCAGGGTATGTTTTAATTTACCCTGTTCACTCATTTTATGATGCGTTTGAGAATAAATCAATCCACCATACTGACCATCTACCAAAAAACTAAAACGGAATGCCCTATAGGAAAATTCGTTTTGAATTCCACCCTTCCAGTCTGCATAGGCACGCCCAATATATTGTATATCGGCGGGCCGGGCAGGCAACCCACTTGCATTGTACACCACCTGGCCGTCTGGTGAACGCACAAAACCAAAACCATAAATATCACCGGTAGTGCCGCCCACCCTTGCCTGTAGGGTGGCATTGCCGCCATAACCGATATCCTGTTTATCACTCAACCCTTCTGCCAGTTCCAGTACTTTGTTGTTATTTTTTGCCCAGGTGGCGGTGGTGTTCCATTTAAAGTTTTTCCGGTTAATGATATTGCCGGTTACAATCAGCTCGATGCCGCGGTTACGCACCGAGCCCGCGTTTAAAACGGCACGGCTATAGCCGGTGGTAGGATCCAGCGGCACGTCCAGTATCTGGTTGCGGGTGGTGTTGTTGTAAACGGTAGCGTCAATGCCTAAACGCCGGTTAAAAAATTTAAGGTCCAGCCCCGCTTCGTAACTCGTGGAAATTTCGGGTTTAAAATTGGCGTTAAACAAACGGGTATCCACCGAGCCGGAACCTGCAAAATCACTGGTTCCATAATATTTACTGGTTTGGTAAGGGCGGGTATCGTTACCTGCCTGCGCGGCCGACAACCTTACTTTTGCAAAGGAAATAAGGGAGGGCAAATCCAGTATATCACTCAATATGACACTGGTATTAATAGAAGGGTAGAAAAAAGAATTATTTTGAACCGGCAGGGTGCTCGACCAGTCATTACGGGCCGTGATGTCTACAAAAATTTTATCCTTATATCCAACAGAAGCAGTACCATATACACTGTGTACTTCCCGGTTGGCATCGGTAATTGTAGTTATTGGCAGGCCGGTACCATTGGCCAGTTTATATACACCAGGTACCACCAGGCCCTCCACGCTGGCATCAATGCGCTGGTATTTATGCACCATAATATTACCGCCGGCAGATGCGCCAATGGTGATGTGTTCACCCAACTTATCATGATACGACAACAAGGCATCTGAATTCATTTCATAGTCAACCACGCTCTGTTGCTTATAATAGCCTCTCAGGAAATTGGCCGTGCTAAAGGGGCGACGTTGCTCCCGGTCGTCGTTGCTCATTTGTAAACCACTGCGTACCATCAGGTCAAATTTTTTCGACACCTGGTAACTGGCCGACAGCGTGCCCACAATGGCATTGCTGTTGATACTATTGGTCATTTCATTGGCAATCAGGAAGGGGTTGTCAATAAAAGAACTAAAGGGATGTACCTGGTCAATTTGTTCCAGTCCCCTTTTCCAATAATCTTTGTACCAGTTTAAATCAACATTGGGGTTTTGAAAAATCATGAAGTAAGCGATGGACTGGTTATTGTACCCGGTAGCAGGTAGATTATCGCTTTGTTTGTTGGTGTAGTTAAATTTGGAAGTAATTTTCAACCGGTCGCTCAACTTATAGTTGACACTAACCTGGGCGGTAATACGCTCATAACCGGTATTGGGCATAATCCATTCATTTTTAGAATGCGTAACGGATGCCCTTGCTGAACCTTTTTCGTTACCACCTTCCATGGAAATATTGTTGGTGATAGTAGAACCGGTACGCCAAAAGTCGGTGATATTATTTTTTTTCGGTGCCCACAAGGTGCGTGTTGCTCCCTGCCCTTGTAATACCGGATCATACTGGTAATAAGACTGGCCGTTGAACCGGGGCCCGTAAGCGCTGCTGGTGCCACTGGTGCTATTGCCATCGGCAGAGGCACCATACGAATAATACTTTTCACCGGCGGCGTTTAAGGCCTTGCCGGTACCCTGTCCGTACTCATGTTGGTAATCGGGCCAGTGCAACACGGTGTTGATGCTGCTGTTATTATTAAACGTGATGCCAATACCCTTGTCCTTACGGGAGGCACCTGATTTGGTGGTTATCAGCAGGGCACCACCCGCCGCACGGCTACCGTATAAGGCGGTGGCGCCGGGGCCTTTTAAAACGGTAATACTTTCAATATCATCGGGGTTAATATCCGAAATACCATTACCAAAATCAACGGGCACATCATTGCCTGAACCTGCACCATAAGCATTACCAACACCCGAAGAAGTACCGCTGCTATTCATGGGTACGCCATCCAATACAATTAATGCATTGTTTCCATCGGGGTTAAGAGAGGCATCGCCACGCAATGAAATACGGGTAGAATTTAGCGGGCCCGATCCCGCAGATAATAAATTTAAGCCGGCCACTTTACCACTTAAAGCCGCTGCCCAGTTATTCGGCCGGGCGTCCATTAACTTCCGCTCATCCAGTTGCTGAACGGAGTAGCCAAGGGCTTTTTGCTGCCGGCTAATACCAAGCGCTGTGGTTACTGTTACATTCTCCATACTCTTTTGATCCTGTTGAAGGCGGATCATTTGCTTACCCTGGGCGGCGTCTGCCATCACTGATTGGATAATATGGCCAACTGCAGAAAAGTAAAGGGTAGAACCTGCCGCTACCCGTACCGTGTACGATCCATCCTGCTTGCTGACGGCCAATTGCTTTTTATTGCCATCGGTAATGGTTACTCCTTCCAAAGGCTGGTTAGTAGCCGCATCCTGCACTACGCCGGTATACTCGATGGGGGTTATTGTATTGGAAATATTTTGTGCAACCACTTGCAGGGAAATAAAGAATCCAGCTGCTATACAACAGCATTGGTAGAAAAATTTCATTGTTAAAACCATTTAAATGAGGAAGATTGTTTGATGCCAGGTTGTCCAAATGCGGGGAT
>JBBQOJ010000104.1:0-7578 GCA_038330815.1 Chitinophagales bacterium
TGATGAAAGCGGCCTGAAGGTGCAAAGCGCCATCCTGCTAAGTGAAGCAGCGTCGCTGGTAAACAAGGCGGTGGCATAAACGCTTCTAAATAATCCTGATCCCATCTTTTTACAAGATGGGATTTTTTTGCCTGCCAGGTATAGAACTGAAGCCGTAATTTAGCCTGTATAACTGCACTATGCTCCGTGTTGTACAAAAAGTACAAGTGCAATACCGCTGGTTTCATTCAATGGCGGTTGCTGTTTAAAAAAAGATGGAGCAATTCTTTCGCTGCAACGATGGCAGGAATTTCTTCCTTTTCCACGGCTTGCTCCAATAGCCGGATATTTGATTTAACAGGATCGCTATTATAAAAATTATTTTGCAGGTGATCACGAATGGTATCATGCAGCCAATGCAAATTTTGTTGCTGCCTGTTGCTGGTAAAAAAACCATTAGCCTGCATCATTAATTTATGCCTGGATATAATTTCCCACACTGCTGCAATCCCCGTATTATTTAAAGCAGAGCAGGTGATCACTTTCGGGTACCAGCCATTTTCATTTGGAGGAAACATATGGAGTGCATTTTTATACTCGCATTGTGCAAGCTGGCTAGCTTGTATATTCTCTCCATCTGCTTTGTTTATGGCTACCAGGTCAGCCATTTCCATGATGCCTCTTTTTATTCCCTGCAGTTCATCGCCTGCGCCCGATAACATCAATAAAAGAAAAAAATCAACAATTCCCTTCACAGTGGTTTCACTTTGACCCACACCCACCGTTTCAATAATGATCACCTCAAACCCACTTGCTTCGCAGAGCAACATGGTTTCCCTGGTTTTAGAATGAACACCGCCCAAAGTGGCACCGGATGCGGATGGACGCACATAGGCCTTTGGATCATTGGCCAGGTCTTCCATCCTTGTCTTATCCCCTAAAATACTTCCTTTTGTTTTTTGGCTGCTCGGATCAATGGTGAGTACCGCTACTTTTTTACCGGCTGCAGTAAGGTACTTTCCAAAGCTTTCAATGAAAGTACTTTTACCCGCGCCGGGAACACCGGTTATCCCAATACGGGTTGAGTTACCGGTATGTGGCAATACGCCTGCCAATACTTTTTCAGCAAGTTCATTGTCCGAATCAAGCTTGCTTTCTACAAGCGTGATGGCCTTGCTAAGCATCACCCGATTGCTACTCAATATGCCTGTTACATACGCTTCGGGCAAATGACGCGTTTTGTTGAATTTAAAATTCATGATAAAAGTTTTCTAAAATCCTGATAAAAGTCAGGAATTATTCGATAAAGCCTGCACTACATTTGACTCCTCAAATCCGGAAGAATTGGTTCTCTTCTATCTGAATTCACCTTTAGGAATTCAAAATTATATATAAAAAGAGTAACTCTTTCGTAACAGAACAGATTAGTGTGCAAATAGGGTATTACTTGTATTGCCAGGGAATCTGGTGATTGGGAAACATTTGTCTGAACTATGCTTTTTGAAAATGTTCGTTGTATTGCTGAATAAAATTCGGGTTTGAATTTATTCGATATGCAATTATAATACGGTTGATTATGCACACCTCCCTAATATTATTATCTGCAGCCATCTTTATTATCGGTTATTGTTGTATCGCCCTGGAGCATTCATTAAAGATCAGTAAATCGGCAGTCGCACTAATTACCGGTACCTTACTTTGGCTTATTGTAACGATGCATCAATCCGGCCCTGTTTTATCAGAAGAATTAATGCATGCAGGAGCAGAGGTTTTCTCCATTGTGGTGTTCCTGTTGGCAGCCATGTCGCTGGTAGAAATACTTGTACATTATCGATTTTTTGATTTGATAAGGGGCAAACTCTTTGCCTTAAACCTCAGCGAACATAAGCAGTTTCTTGTGATTAGCCTGCTCAGTTTTCTTCTTTCGGCAGTGATAGATAATCTTACCACCACCATTATAATGATCCAGATATCCCGAAAATTTTTCAAGGGTGATAACCTGTTCATTGTATGTGCCGGCATTGTAATAAGCGCTAATGCGGGAGGGGCCTTTTCGCCTATTGGCGATGTTACCACGATCATGCTATGGTTTGCAAATAAGTTTACCGCACTGGAGGTAATGTATAAAGCAGTAGTGCCTTCCATATCTTTATGGCTGGTTGCTACTCTCTTATTGCTGCGCAAAATAACACCGAATGGAAATGATAATGACCAGGAAGTCATTACCCGCCTTTCCCATTCAGAAATGATAGTGATCGGGGCGGTATTTTTTTCCTTCTCACTTCCCTTACTGGTAAGCCTGGCAGGGTTACCTCCATATTTTGGATTATTGTTCGGGCTCGGATTTGTTTGGGTATTAATTGACCTGCTAAAGCGGTTCAGGCCTTCAGCCACTCATCTTTCCGCATCCATCGATGATTTCCTGAAGAAGACGGATATTTCTTCTCTCCAATTTTTTATAGGGATTTTACTCGCCGTTTCTGCATTGAATGCGCTGGGTGTATTGGAGTTAATGGCACAGTATATATACGGCGATTCGCCGGGTGATATGGCATTTATCGCCGGCAATGTATTGCTAGGTGTGATATCGTCTATACTTGATAATGTGCCGTTAACCGCTATGGCGATAAAGATGCTTGATACCACAGATGCTAACCTTTGGATATTACTGGCATTAACAGTGGGTACAGGAGGCTCCTTGCTTGTGATTGGCTCCGCTGCAGGAGTGGTGGCGATGGGCATGGTAAAGGAACTCACTTTTGGCAGGTATTTTACAATTGCCTTTGTACCAGGCCTGGCAGGATTTGCCGCGGCCGTGGCGGTATGGTACCTGCAGTATATGCTCTTTAAATAAATGACAACTATTGTACACGTGCGTGATACAGATCAGTATTTAAAAAAATGGTAAATGCTAAGTTTGTAATTACAAAATTTATAAAATAAATCCAAATCAATGCAGCTGAATTATATTGAACATATTGGCATAGCGGTAAAAGACCTGGATGCCGCCATAAAATATTACGAAGAAATTTTACAACTCAAATGTTATTCAATCGAGGAAGTTCCTGAGCAAAAAGTTAAGACGGCATTTTTCAAAATTGGTCAAACTAAAATCGAATTACTGGAGAGCACATCGCCTGACGGGCCTGTTGGAAAATTCATAGAAAAAAAGGGAGAAGGTATTCACCATATTGCTTTTGCAGTGAACAACCTGGAAGCACAATTAAAGGATGCTGCCTCAAAATCAATTCAGCTGATCGACACCACGCCCCGCAAGGGAGCCGAAGGACTTGATATTGCCTTCCTTCATCCTAAATCAACATTCGGTGTATTAACAGAACTCTGCGAAAACAAAAACATCAATTAAACAACAAAAAATATGTCAACCAATACTGAAAAAATAAGGGAGCTTGTTACAAAGCGGGAAGAAGCGCGACTTGGTGGAGGGGTTAAACGTATAGATGCCCAGCATGAGAAGGGTAAACTCACCGCAAGGGAACGCATCGAGCTGTTATTGGATGAGGGCAGTTTTGAAGAATATGATATGTTTGTAACGCATAGAACCACCGCCTTCGGACTCGACAATGAAAGATATTATTCTGATGGTGTCGTTACCGGAAGAGGAACGATCGATGGCCGTATCACCTATGTTTTTTCACAGGATTTTACCATTTTCGGTGGGTCGCTTTCCGAAACGTTTGCTTTAAAAATATGCAAGGTGCTGGATGAAGCGATGAAGGTTGGCGCCCCTGTAATAGGCCTGAATGATTCGGGTGGAGCAAGAATACAGGAAGGCGTTCGTTCCCTGGCGGGCTACGCAGAAATTTTTCAGCGAAATATTATGGCATCCGGTGTTATACCCCAGATCAGCGCCATATTCGGGCCTTGTGCCGGGGGCGCCGTATATTCTCCTGCCCTTACGGATTTTATCCTTATGACCGAAAAAACCTCGTACATGTTTGTAACCGGGCCAAAAGTGGTACAAACCGTAACAGGTGAAGTCATTTCTACAGAAGACCTTGGCGGGGCAACGGTTCATGCTACCAAATCAGGCGTTTCTCATTTTCTTACGGAAACAGAACAGGAGGGTATATTGCTGATCCGCAAACTGCTCACCTACCTGCCCCAAAACAACCTGGAAGACCCCCCGGTGATACCAAATGACGACCCTATTGACCGGCTGGACGATCAACTGAACACCATCATCCCGGATAATGCCAACAAGCCCTATAACGTAAAGGATGTAATTAAAGCTACCATTGATCACGCCGACTTCCTGGAGGTTCAGCGCAACTATGCAAAAAATATTGTTACAGGCTTTGCCCGGTACAATGGCAGGCCGGTAGGAATTGTTGCGAACCAGCCAATGTTCCTGGCCGGTGTGCTTGATATCAATGCCTCCAGGAAAGCCGCCCGTTTTGTTCGCTTTTGTGATGCCTTTAATGTGCCGATTGTAACATTCGTGGATGTGCCTGGATTTTTGCCCGGAAGCAGCCAGGAGTATGGCGGAATTATAATTCATGGTGCAAAATTGCTTTTCGCCTACGGGGAAGCAACGGTACCTAAAATAACAGTGACGTTAAGAAAGTCTTACGGTGGTGCACATGATGTGATGAGTTGTAAGCAATTAAGAGGCGATGTGAATTATGCCTGGCCCACTGCTGAGATTGCCGTGATGGGTGCCAAAGGTGCTATAGAAGTATTGGAAGGAAGAAATATCGCCAAACTTGAAAGCCAGGAAGAAAAAGCGAGGTACACGCTTGAAAAAGAAAATGAATACCTCGAAAAATTTGCCAACCCTTACCAGGCGGCAAAATACGGTTTCATTGACGACATTATTGAACCCCGCAATACCCGGTTCAGGATCATACGTTCACTGGAGGCGCTGGCTACCAAGAAACAGGTAAACCCGCCAAAGAAACATTCTAACATCCCACTTTAATTTTAATACCATGAGTATAGAACTGGAAAGAGGCATTATCATCCTGATTGTAGGAGTGGGCATCGTTTTTTTGGGACTTCTTCTTCTTTACGTTGTATTCCAGGTGATCGTTCCCTTTTTCTTATCACTCGGGAAGAAAAAACAGTCTTCAGTAAATATAAAAATTGCTGAAAATCCCATACCAGCATACAGAACAGGTGAAGAAATAGCCGTTATCGCTGCGGCCATTCACCTGTTTATGGAAGAAGCGCACGACGAAGAAAATGCCATCCTCACTATTGGAAAATCTTCCAAAAATTATTCTCCATGGAGCTCAAAAATATATGCTACGCACCAACTTGGAAGAAAATAAAAGCCATCCCTCAAATGCAGAAATATGAAAAAATACAAATTCAAGTTAAACGGCAGTAACTATTATGTTGACATCCGGGAAACATCCGGAAACCTTATTCAACTTGAGGTGAATGGCACACCCTATGAGGTGGTGATGGAAACCGAAGTAAAAACCACCAAAACGCCTGTGCTCATCAGAACGGAGCCCAGGCCAACACAAAAAGTAGATCCGCTGGCCACCTCGGAGTCAATTAAAAAAGTCGTTTCCCCCCTGCCCGGGATCATTCTTGAATTATTTGTAAAGGAAGGAGATGTTGTGAAAACAGGCGATAAACTGCTTGTGCTGGAAGCTATGAAAATGGAAAACATGATCATGTCCGAAGCTTCCGGAACCATTCGTTCCATTAAAGTTCAGCTAAAAAGCACCGTATTACAGGGCGACCTTTTGTTAGAGATCATTTAATACTTACTCATGAAAAAAGCGCTTAGCTATTTTACAATCCTCCTGCTATGTATCGTAATAGGTGGCTATGCCCTCGCACAGGGCTTACCATCGCCCTTACCGGCAACTTCCGGTGGCGGATTATACGCGGAAACAATAAGGGGCCTGTCCAAATTTATGAGTTTTACCGGTTTTGCCAATGTAACCATCGGGCATATTGTGATGATCGTTGTTGGCCTTTTATTTATCTGGCTCGCCATAAAATATGATTATGAACCATTGCTGCTCATACCGATCGGAACGGGTATTCTTATCGGCAACATTCCTTTTGTTGGAGGCTACCAGGTGGGTATTTACGAACCGGGTTCGGTGTTGAATTATTTGCATTTTGGCGTACTGAAGGGCATTTACCCGCCATTGATCTTTCTCGGCATCGGGGCAATGACTGATTTTTCCACGTTGATCTCCAACCCTAAACTTGTGCTGTTGGGAGCCGCGGCCCAGATTGGCGTTTTTGCAACATTCCTGGGTGCCATACTGTTGGGTTTCACACTAAAGGAAGCAGGTTCCATTGGTATTATTGGCGGAGCAGATGGTCCAACGGCCATATTCCTTTCCTCCAAACTTGCTCCGCATTTGATTGGCCCAATCGCCATAGCAGCTTATTCGTACATGGCCCTGGTTCCGGTGATTCAGCCACCCGTCATGAGGTTTCTCACCAATTCCAAAGAAAAAAGGATCCGGATGAAGCCACCACGGGCAGTTTCAAAACAGGAAAAGATATTATTTCCGGTCATCGGCCTTTTGCTTACCTGCTTTATTTCTCCTTCTGCGCTTCCTTTGCTTGGTATGCTGTTCTTTGGAAACATACTAAAGGAATCGGGCAGAACAGAACGCCTGGCCGATACGGCAAGAACAAAAATGATCGATATCGTTACTATTTTAATTGGTGTTACCGTGGGTGCTTCCACGCAGGCCGATGTTTTCCTAACAGTAGCTTCATTAAAAATATTTGTATTGGGGGCCACTGCCTTCGTAGTGGCAACCGCTGGGGGCGTGTTGTTCGCAAAATTCATGAACCTCTTTTTAAGTGATGAAAATAAGATCAACCCACTGATCGGTGCAGCGGGTGTTTCTGCGGTACCCGACAGCGCCAGGGTAGCACAGATGGTGGGGTTGGAATATGATAAAAACAATCACCTGCTAATGCATGCCATGGCGCCCAATGTTGCCGGGGTAATAGGCAGTGCGATCGCAGCAGGTATATTATTAAGTTTTCTTGGATAATAAATAATATTGAATCAAATGGCAAACTACGTATCTGCCGACGAAGCAGTAAAACTCATAAAATCGGGCGACCGTGTATTGGTACAGGCGGCCTCGGCTACTCCACAAACATTGTTAAAAGCAATGGTAGGCAGGGCGGGCGAGTTACGCAATGTGGAAATCGTACATATTCACACAGAAGGGTATGCGGCATATGCCGACCCGATGTATGCTGAAAGTTTCAGAACGAATTGCTTCTTCATCGGCGGCAATATGAGAAAATATGTGCAGATGGGAAGTGCCCAATACAACCCCGTTTTTCTCAGTGATATTCCGCATTTATTCCGCAACGGAACGATGCCGCTGGACGTGGTTTTATTAAACGTTTCACCTCCAGACATACATGGTTTTTGTTCACTGGGCGTATCGGTTGATATCATGATTGGCGGGTTGGAATCCACCAAAATCATCATTGCGCAAATCAATCCCCAAATGCCGAGGACATTTGGCGATGGCATTATACATATCAGCCGGTTTGATGCCTGCGTGGAAGTAGATGAGCCGCTCCAGGAATTAAAACTAGGTGACCCCACTCCTGAAGAAACAAACATCGGTA
>JBBQOJ010000105.1:0-7570 GCA_038330815.1 Chitinophagales bacterium
CAGGTATCCCCATTGGGCGGTAGCCAGACCGTAGCCTGCCGTACAAAGTGGTGGCATTAAAGCGGTGGCGATGGCAACACCCGGGATTACATTTCCTTTTTTTACCCTCGAACTGCCGATGATCCCCGCCAGGCCTCCAAAGAAGGCAATCAGAACATCGTAAATAGTTGGGTGGGTTCTTGCAAGTAATTCTGACTGCGCATCGCTGATAGGACTGGTAATAAAATAGATACAGGAAACGCTGATACTGATAACCGTTAGCAGTAACAGGTTCACCATTGATTTCTTCAGCAAAGTAAAATCATTAATACCCAAAGCAAGGCCGGCGCCCACGATGGGCCCCATCAAGGGTGAAATCAGCATTGCACCAATAATTACAGCGGTAGAATTTACGTTTAGCCCAATAGAGGCAATAAAAATGGCGAACGCCAGCAGCCATACATTGGTGCCCTTAAACTCCACGTCCTGTTTTACGTTCACTACAATTACATGTTCCTGCTCCTTATCCTCGTGGAGGTCGAAAATGTCCGTTATTTTTTTGATCCAGGTTGACATAAATTTTTTATTACGCAAATTCGGGTATGGGGGAGAATGCAGGAGTGGTAATTATTTTGTCGGCTATAAAATTCAACAATTCATTTCCTGAACAGAAAGCTACGCCAATGCCCACATATTTAACCATGCAGATATCGTTGTCGCTATCTCCAATGGTTATGGTATTATTAATATCGATATGGTAATGGTGGAGTATGTATTGCATTACATTGGTTTTGCGAAGGGAATGCTTACAAATAGAGGGCTGGTTAAAAAAGAAGGAGGGAAGCTTTACCTCACCGGTGGTGATGCTCCTCGAAAATTCAAGCTCATTTGCCATTGAAAAATCGGCGCCGATTTTATTTTTTACGTGATTGGCCACCACATCGTAACTGTCCGTAGTGATACCTACCACACAGCCCCTTTTTTTTAATTCCGCGATGGTGTCAACAGCGTCTTCTACAATAGGAATACTTTCTGTAACCGCCAATACCTGCGATATATTAAGGCCCTTCATCAGGCGGGCAATATTTTTGGTAACCGTTACCACGTCTTTTTCCATGCTGCGTATATTCATCAATTCTTTTTCAAAACCGTATAAGCCGGCACAGGTATCGATAAAGCGGCTACGCAAAAAGGTTTTGTCCAAATCAAAAATGGCCATCTTTTCCAGGCCTACCAAACTTTCCTGTAGGGCAAAATCCATCTGGTCCCTGATCTCGCTAAACGATTGCAATTCCTCCAGGGTTACAAGGCGTTGATTGTGCACGGAGGCCTTCCGTATAATCGCCAAGGACACCTCCCTGCTCATCTTACCCAACGATTGCCACGACCTGCTTTTATTCTCAATATAACCGATGTCAACCTCGGTAATACGGGCCTTCAATAAATACATGTCTAGCAGAATGCCGATGTCTACACCGTAATCGTCAAAAAAATCTACCTGCTGCAGTAATTCCTTTTTACCGGCGATCATGCCACTCAGTAGTTGGTTAAAATGAGCAATTTTCGGAAAAAGAATATTCAACAGGGGTTTTGCTACTAATTCCGTAACCCTGCCTGCATTGCGCCTGAAAGTTGCTTTTACAAAATCATAGTCACCCTTAATAATAGGTGCTGTTAAATCATCAATAGTTTTGGCAGGATAAGGATGGATATCTCCATCAAGGTAAACCAATAACTTATTGGTGGCACATAGCAAACCATCTTTCATAGAAGCACCCTTACCCAGCCGGGTACTCGTAATTACTTTTGCACCTGCCTCCTTCGCTCTTTTTACCGTATGATCAAGCGACTTATCATCTACCACAATTACTTCACTCACCTTTTTATTCGACAGCGCAAACCGAACAACATCAGCTATGGATTCCTCCTCATTGAGTACCGGTATAATGACTGTAATCATCAGGTTGTATTTAATCGATGAACGAATATAGGATAACCGGTTAATAAACAACTGCTTTACCTCTAATGGGGTGCCAATTAAAGCAATCGCCCTATCACACAGGAGCATAGCCCTGTCATCCACGGAAATTTTCGCCGCTGCTGTAAAACAATCCAGGTCTTGTTGAACCACCCGGTCTGCCCCCATCGGCCACACCGGGAAGGAACGGGTAAGCTAACCACCTACATTATTGTCATCCAGGTAGCCCCCTTATAGCCTGCCATATTACCTTCGAGTTATATCCACACTACATTTCACCAAACTATTTCTATCCATCCTGATTATTAGTTGCTGGTTGCATTATTTTAATAACGGTAAATGTAGTGTGATTGATGAAATTTCAAGTGGCAGGTGAGGGAACCTGTTGTGGCTGCCCTTTAGGGATGGTGTTTCTACCAACCATAACAAACAACATTGAAACAAAAGTGTAAAAATTTCCCCAACATACACCTACCTTATTATTGAAGTACCCTAATTTAGCAATTTTAATCAAATGCCTACACATAGCAACAGCCAATTGAGGATGGAAGCAGACCCACAATTTTCAGGCGCCATTATTGTTACTGTGGTTTTTAAATGGAACAATCAAATAATTGGACCAGTGTTTCCCTGCTAGCAGGTTAGCAGTGGCTGGTTATCACTAACCATTGCAGTGTTAACAAGAATGTTCTTTAAAAATGGGTAATTTATCCGGTTAACTACTACTCCAGGTGAGAAGATAGTTAGCCGTTCGTACATTGTGAAAGGAGGCATTTAAAATACCTAATCACGATCGGTAAATACCTGCATTGAATATTTTTTTTGTAATACCTAAAATATCTCAATTAATAAAACCCCATAGATGGACTATCAAATCATCATTTCCCTTGTAAGCTTAGTGGCCCTGGAAGTAATCCTGGGTATCGATAACGTAATTTTTATCTCCATCCTTGCCGACAAATTACCCCCTGATCAGCAAAAGAAAGCCAGGCGTATCGGTTTGTTACTGGCAGCTGTGTTAAGGCTGGGCCTGTTGCTGATTATTTCCCTTATTATGAAGTTAGAGGATGACCTCTTCGTAGTTTTTGGTAATGGATTTTCGGGTAAAGACCTTGTACTTATTTCCGGTGGATTATTTCTGCTTTACAAGAGCAGCAAGGAGATTTATCATAAGATGGAAGGGGAGCCTGGTAATATAACAAAAAATATAAAAGCAACTACTTTTGGCCAGGTGTTGATCCAGATATTAATCATGGACATGGTTTTTTCAATCGACTCCATTATCACCGCCATTGGTATGGTGAAAGAAATTTGGGTAATGTATGTTGCCGTGGTGGCTACCGTGGTAATTATGCTATTTGCAGCAGAATCCATTAGCGGATTTGTAAACAAGCATCCTGCTTTTAAGATGTTGGCCCTGTCCTTTTTATTATTAATTGGTTTTGCGCTGTTAAGTGAAGGTTTTGGCGTGGATATTCCCAAAGGGTATATTTATTTTTCCATGGCTTTTTCTTTATTGGTAGATGTTTTTCAGATGAAAATGAACCGGGGCGGGAAGCCGGTAAATACGCACGAACATTACCAGGATGGCGAAGATAAACTACCCAAGAAAATTTTATAGCAATTATTATTAAACCCCAGAGGTAATTAGATACTGCCCCTCCATAAGGGTAGCAGGCATTACCCTGGCATTCATTAAAATAAGGTATGACAACAAATGATCATTTTTTAAAACGAAATACGAAAACAATTTTTATTGGGTTATTGCTGTCAGCGGCTTTTATATTGGTGATTTTCCAGTTGCATTTTTTCCTGTTGTTGTTTGCGGGCATTTTTTTGGGTGTTATTTTAAACAAGGCCGCCAGTTGGGTAACCGGTAAAATAAGTATGAGGTATGGGCTTGCGTTGGTACTGGTACTGCTGGTTAGCATCGGCTTAATCGTTGGCTTATTTATGTTGATTGGCCCATCGGTTGTGACACAGGTAAAGGAAATGATTGATACCCTCCCATCGTCGATTGATGAATTAAAAACCTCCGTCACTAAAACAAGCTGGGGGCAACAGGTATTTGATAAAATCCCTGAAAATCCCAGCGATCTTTTAAAGAATAAAGGGCAGGTATTTTCCAGGGTCTCCGGATTTTTTTCTACCGGTCTTTCGGCCCTCACCGATTTTGTGATTATCCTGGTAACAGGTATTTTTATTGCCTCAGACCCAACCGTGTACAAAAAGGGCTTCCTAAGCCTGTTCACAGTGTTCTTCCGGCCCCGGTTATCGGAGGTGCTCGATAAAATACAGTCCACCCTTAGCTTATGGTTGCTGGCAAAATTAATATCGATGTTGATAGTAGGTATTTCAACCGCCATCGGACTACAATTGTTGGGGATACCATTGCCGTACGCATTGGCATTTATTGCCGCGCTATTTTCGTTTATACCTAATATTGGGCCTTACCTGGCCCTGGCCCCTGCGGTATTAATCGGGTTTATGCAGGGTGCAGACAAAGCGCTGTATGTGGCCATTCTTTATTTCAGTATTCAAATTGTGGAGAGCTACCTGGTAACACCGATGATCGAAAAAAAAATGGTGTCATTACCCCCGGCGCTCACCCTGATTTGGATGGTGCTGATGGGTGTAGTGGCTGGCATACTCGGATTGGTATTGGCAACTCCCTTACTGGCGGCACTAATTGTTTTGGTTGGGGAACTTTACGTAAAAGATCATCTTGAAAAAAGAAATAAAATAATAGAAGCAGAAAATACGCCACCACATACGGGCGGCTAAGCGTTACTGGTAGTTGAGTTATAAATGCATCAATTAATATTGGGAATCATCCGGTACACTACTGCTAAGTACTACGCACAAATATTATTTCCTTACACCTTGCTTACTTAACTTTGAGCGTAGGCTTTAAATCGATAAGGATATAACAACCGGCATTTGTAACCATTGCCGGCATAGTTGATCCCGTGGGATCAGCGGATGGCTGGCGCGGATACTAATGGTTGTTTGTACCAATTAATTAACTGGTAACCTTAATAGTTCACCTAATACAAAGGAATATGCTTGTTGCGGTGATGGTTGGTTTTATTGCAGGCATTGGGGCCCTTTTTGCAGGCAGACTGGATAAAGGAAGGGGGGCCATTATATTCTCCCTTTTACCCATTGGCCTGTTCGGCTACTTTTTAACCCTGGCGCCTTCCATCGCGGCCGGGAGGCCCTTAATGTATAGTTACGAATGGATTCCCTCCCTGCATATACGGCTCGATTTTATGCTGGATGGCCTTTCCCTTCTCTTTGCCTTGCTGATTACAGGTATCGGTGCCTTGGTATTTATATATGCCAGCGCCTACATGAAAGGACATCACCAGCTTGACCGCTTTTTTTGTTACCTCAGTATATTTATGGCCAGTATGTTGGGATTGGTACTGAGCGACAATGTAATGGCCCTCTTCGTTTTTTGGGAATTAACCAGCATCAGTTCTTTTTTCTTGATTGGATTCAATCATGAACAGGAAGCTGCCCGAAAAAGCGCGTTGATTTCCCTGGCCATTACCGGGGGAGGTGGTTTTTTACTTATGGCTGCCCTGGTGCTTATGGGCAGTATCGGCGGCAGTTATTCCATTGCGGAAATGATTAACCAACGGGAATTGTTGCAGGGGCATCCCCTTTATTGGCTGATGCTGTTATTGCTTTTTGCAGGCGCTTTTACCAAATCGGCCCAGTTTCCTTTTCATTTTTGGTTGCCCGGTGCCATGAAAGCGCCTACGCCCGTTTCAGCTTACCTGCATTCTGCTACCATGGTAAAGGCGGGCATCTACCTGTTGGCCCGTTTCACACCGGTGTTGGGCAACAACCCCGCCTGGAACAACACCCTGTTGATCACCGGGGGAATTACGATGTTATACGCTGGTGTACATGCCATTTTTAGAACAGATCTGAAAGGAGTACTGGCCTATGCTACCATTGCGGCCCTTGGGGTACTGGTTTTTCTGTTGGGTATTGGTACACCTGCGGCATTAACAGCTGCCGCAGTATTCATACTGGTGCATGCCTTTTATAAAGCGGCCCTGTTTTTAATCACCGGCATTATTGATGATGCGGTGGGTACCAGGGAGGTCACAGCCATTGCCGGTCTGCATAAAGTAATGATGCCGGTAGCCATTGCAGGGGTATTGGCAGCGCTCTCCTGTGCCGGGCTGCCGTATACCCTTGGATTTTTGGGTAAGGAACTTATTTATGAAAGCACCCTGCATGGTGACTATTTGCCGGCATTACTTACCGCGGTGGCTGTGGCTACCAATATATTATTACTTTATACAGGTATAGTGGCTGGTGTTCAGCCCTTTGCTGGTAAACTGCCTGCCATATTCAATTCCATTCAATTGCCTTCTCCGTTGTTGTGGATACCCCCTTTATTGCTGGGTATACTTGGTTTGTTGGCGGGTATTTTCCCGGCAGTAATCGATTATTGGCTGGTGCAGCCCGTAGTCGCTGCGATGGGTGTTGCACCAGGTAGCCCTCCATTAAAAATATGGCACGGTGTTAACCTGGTATTGTTGCTGAGCGGAAGTACCTTGTTGGTGGGCGGAATTCTCTATTGGCGAATGAAGCCAGCCACCAGCAGGTTGATCCTGCTACAACGCTTCGAGCGCTGGTCGCCTTACCAGTGGGTGAAAATGCTGGCGGCTGGCGTACAAAATTTTGCCACCTGGTTTACCGCCACCTTTCAAAATGGGTACCTGCGTACCTATATCCTGGTGATAATAATTTTTCTTGTCACGCTGTTATCGTTTAAATTATTTTCCGGCGTAAATATTTATATTAAACAATCGCAGTTGCAGCAAATCACTATTTATGAGGCAGTGGTAACAGTGATTATGCTGTTGGCTATTCTAAAAACACTGTTTACCAGGTCGAGGCTGATTGCAGTATCCGCCATGGGGGTTGTGGGTTATTGTATCTGTTTGCTGTTTGTTTTTTACAGCGCACCTGATTTGGCAATGACACAGTTCACCATTGATACCTTAACCGTTGTATTGTTTGTGCTGGTGTTGTTTCGTCTGCCTCCATTTCTTAAATTGTCCAATACGCCGCTTGTGATTCGTGACGGGCTGGTGGCGCTGAGTTTTGGCAGCCTGCTCTCCATCATTGCATTGGAGGTATTAAACGAACCGGTAAGCAAAGAAACTTCCTCCTTTTATGCTGCCAATGCCTACCTGTTGGCGAAGGGTAGAAATGTGGTAAATGTAATCATTGTTGATTTCAGGGGATTGGATACGCTGGTTGAAATTACCGTTCTCACCATCGCTGCCATTGGTGTATACAGCATGTTGAAACTAAAAATAAGCCCGGGTGATAACGAGTAATCACCTGCTAATTATCGTTATTATTTTTAATACAAAAGATATGAATTCAGTTATACTAAAAACGGCCTCCAAATATTTATTGCCATTGTTATTATTGTTTGCCGTGTTCATTTTATTGCGCGGTCACTACCAGCCCGGCGGTGGTTTTGTGGGTGGGCTGGTCGCTTCCATTGCCTTTGTATTGCATGCATTTGCCAATGGCCTGGAAAATACCCGTACTTTTTTAAAATACCATCCCGGGATA
>JBBQOJ010000106.1:0-7515 GCA_038330815.1 Chitinophagales bacterium
TGCAAGTCAGTTACAGCCAGTAAATGGAAGAGCAGGTAGGGGCTACACCCGCACGAAATCATCCGGTAAATATTATAGTCAAAAATCACTTTTTTGAATGATTTGCATCACTGGTAGCTAGTGATAAATTGGTCAATTTAGTTGATTGTTTCCTAATCAGCTGAAAGTGGCGCAAGCAAGGGCTGGCAGTGGTTCACCTGTGGGCCGGTTGGTTGCTACTGAATTACTACAGCAGTTACCAGGAACGGGGAGCAAGGGTTTTTATCCCAATGAGTTGTGGAGACCAACCTTCCCGGCTACAAATACTTTTTTATGAAGAAGATTTTATTAATTGAAGACAATGACGACCTGCGCAATAATACGGTGGAGTTATTGGAACTATCCAATTACAAGGTAATCGCCGCGGAAAATGGAAAGGTAGGTGTTGCTATGGCCCTGGCGCATTTCCCCGACCTGATAATTTGCGACATTATGATGCCCGAACTGGATGGCTTTGGTGTGTTGCATGCCATTCACCATAACGAAGCTATTCGCGATACCCCCTTTATATTTTTAACAGCAAAGGCCGACCGAAGTGATTTCAGGAAAGGCATGGAACTGGGGGCAGATGATTATATTACCAAACCATTTAGCGGAACGGAACTATTAAAAGCAGTGGATAGCCGGCTGAAAAAACATGCCCTGCTGGCCCCGCTGTTGTCATCGGCGCAGGATGGGATAAACTACCCGGGGCAAGGGTCGCACAGCGAGCAAGTGTTAGCCGAACTCACCAACGGACGCAATATAAATTACTACAAGAAAAAACAGCTGGTGTATTCAGAAGGCAATCATCCCAATCGATTGTATTATGTTGTATCGGGAAAAGTAAAAGCATATATGCGCAACGAAGATGGGAAAGAACTGGTAACCCAATTGTTTTCTCCCGGCGATTTTCTTGGTTTTATCGCGCTGCTGGAAGGTACCGTGTACAAGGATACGGCGGAAGCATTGGAAGACAGTTCGCTGGCAGTCATCCCAAGGGATGAATTCCAGGACCTGGTGAATAATAGCCCGGACGTGGCACACCAGTTTATCCGCCTGCTGGCCAACAATGTATCGGGCAAAGAGCAACAATTACTCGGACTGGCCTATAACTCACTCCGTAAAAAAGTAGCAGAAGCCATCCTGTTATTGCAAAAAAAATACCAGGCACCCAATGGCAGCCCGTTCGTAATTGAAATTAGCCGCGAAAGTCTTGCTACCATCGCGGGCACGGCCACAGAATCAGTTATCCGCACGCTGAGCGATTTTCGTTCGGAGCAGTTAATCGATATCCAGCAGGGAGCAATCCGGATACTCGACCAACAGAAACTACAAAAATTAGCCAATTAACGGGGTTGTACCGTTAGCAAAATTCCAATTGCAATTAAACCTAACGGTATGGATTAAACGTAATTTTATTAACCATGTCGCATTTATTTAATAAGGCACGGTTGCATTGCAACTCCGGCTTTAAGACTTGATACCCAGAACTACTTTTACAGCAATTTTTGCTCCATAAATTTACTGATGCAGCAATGTGCGGTGAACAGGAGAAGCAGCCAAAAGCTTAGTTGTACCTTGTATTAGTCACTTCACAAATAATTTCAAGGCGGAAAAGGCCGTAATATTATTAGATGCGGGTGAAGCCCGCAAAAAAAATAGATTTATTTCCCAAGCCCTGAAAGGGCGAAATATTATTAGTTGCGGGTGCAGCCCGCAAAAAAGATAGGATTTATTTCCCAAGCCCTGAAAGGGCGAAATATTATTAGTTGCGGGTGCAGCCCGCAAAAAAGATAGGATTTATTTCCTAAGCCCTGAAAGGGCGAAATAGTGTTCTATAATTTGTTGATTTTTTGAACCTCGTGATTTAAAGCAGTTTTTTGTATTTATTGTTACATGAGCAATGGATTAAGTTATTATTCGTAGAAAACCAGGCCTGAAAGGCCGTAATATTATTAGATGGGGGTGAAGCCCGCAAAAAAAATAG
Organism: Chitinophagales bacterium; assembly: GCA_038330815.1. Lineage (GTDB taxonomy): Bacteria > Bacteroidota > Bacteroidia > Chitinophagales > Chitinophagaceae > Ferruginibacter. The sequence goes on from JBBQOJ010000106.1 coordinate 2,009, forward strand.
ATTTATTTCCCAAGCCCTGAAAGGGCGAAATATTATTAGTTGCGGGTGCAGCCCGCAAAAAAGATAGGATTTATTTCCTAAGCCCTGAAAGGGCGAAATAGTGTTCTATCATTTGTTGATCTTTTGTTCCTCGTGATTTAAAGCAGTTTTTCTTACCAACAGGATTGTTTCGCTCTTTCCCGGCCAGTGATTGTTGCGGATATTGTACCCTGGGCTTCACAACGGCCTCGCGTTTCGCCACTCCAATCCTTGTGATTGCTTACTTTGCAACAGATAATTGTAAAGCATGACAAAGATTGGTTTGTGAACGTGCAATAACACCTGGCTGCTCCATAGTAAACCACCGTACAAGAGTGCGACGCCACTGAAGGGGATGCCTGCACTGCCGCCCGGACAAAAATTAGTATGCTGTAACCGGTTGTGCGGTGGAGGTTGTTTTGATAATATTATTGATCATACCGTTAAAGATGAAATAATGAAACGGTAAAACGCTGAACCAGTATAGTCTGCCCAGGATGCCCCTTGGCCTAAAAGTGGCCGTTTGGCGGAGATGTATTTTGTTGTGCTTTTTCATGATACGAAATTCGAGCCAGGCTTCACCAGGAAGTTTCATTTCTGCATATAATAATAACCGCCTGTTTTTTTTATCGGCGATTAATACCCGCCAAAAATCAAGTGCATCACCCCGCCGGATATCGGTGATATTGCTGCGGCCGCGGCGCAGGCCAACGCCGCCCACCATCCTGTCCATCAGGCCCCGTACCTTCCACAACGAGTTGGCATAGTACCACCCTTTCTGTCCGCCGATGCTCCAGATATTAGCCAGCACTTTATTGACATCGCCCTCAATTGCCCGCCATTTGATGTCTTTGAAACAGCCGTAATGCGGTATTTCCACGCGGTCCATCCATTCCTGGCTTGCATTAGAGGAACTGAATGAATTTTTCCAACTGCTCAACACCAGGTTTTGTTCTATTTTTTCGAAAGCCAGTTGCACCGAGGTTTTGTAGGGCAGCAGGTTGATTTGCAAATCGGCTGCCAGGTGGTTAGGACTGGCTATCATATTCACCTTCATGCTATTGACCAGGTTAACGGCCAGGGGGTAGGAGGTGGAAGTAATAAAGTAAAGCCAATAGGAAGAGATGCGGGGCGATAATACCGGAAGCGTGATGATCCATCTTTTTAGCTTGCGGACTTCCGCAAAAATCAACAGCATTTCCCTGTAAGTGAGAATTTCCGTTCCACTGATATCATAATGGTGATGATAAGTATCCTCGCGAAGTAGCACCCCCGTTAAAAACTCAATTACATTTCTAACCGCGATAGGCTGACATTTTGTATTAAGCCATTTTGGGGTAATCATCACCGGTAGTTTTTCTACCAGGTCGCGCATTATTTCAAAAGATGCGCTGCCCGAACCAACAACGATACCCGCCCGCAATACGGTAAGCGGTATGGTACTTTCCCTTAACCGTTTTTCCACGGCCAGCCTTGATTCCAGGTGGGTGGATAGTATTGATTCGTTTACAATGCCACTGAGATAGATGAGTTGCCGGCAGCGTGTTACTTCAACTAACTTTAAAAAATTGTTAGCGGCTAGCAATTCTTTTTCGGCAAAATCACCGGTGTTACTCATGGAGTGAATCAGGAAATAAGCTGCATCAATGGCTTCGGGAAATACCACCTGCTGGCCCTCTTTAAGAAAATCAATTTCGATGATCGTTACTTGTTCGCTGTCGTAGGTATCTTCAAAGCGGTACTTATTTCTAACGCAGCAATAAAGGTGATGTCCCTGTTCGAGCAGGACTGGGATAATGCGGTGCCCCATATAGCCATTTGCGCCAGTTACTAATATGTTTAATGCCACAGTGAATATTTGAATGGCTAACAAAAGGCAGCAGTTTTTGTTTAAGCACCGCGTGCCGTATTAATCGCCGTATGCAAGGCCCCTGAATGAAGGAAGGATTTTTTCCACCGCTTTTATAAAAAGTAAGCAGTGCCAGGCAGGTTATCGTAATCATTTATTAGAATGATAGCTGTCATTGATTTTAACTGCGTAGCGGGGTAATTTTAATAATTCAACTATTTACAAAGCAACCCCCGGGTTAGTTGGAACTATCACACTGGTTCCCGGTTACGCCCCACTGATATGAATTGGATAGGCGAAGTTGAAAGAAATACCGTTATCAATAACAGCGATTAAAAATTAATCATATGAAAAAGATATTAGTACCCACCGATTTTTCTGCCTGTGCCAGCAGCGCTATTGATTTTGCCGTTGAATCGGCCAAACTGATTCCCGCGGAAATTACGCTCCTTCATTCTTTTGAACTGATGGGTAACCTGTACACCGATTATATGGGGGTAAACAAGGAGTTTAACCAGCAGCAATTGCAGGAGGTATGCCACAAACTCACTGAAATAAAACGAACCATACAAATTGCCGATGGCGTAAATGTAGATACGCATGTATGCACCGGTGGCGTTAAAAAATGCATAATGCAAAGTACGCGGGAAAGAAATATAGATTTTGTGGTAATGGGTACCACCGGTGCCAGTGGTTTAAAAGAAGCCATTTGGGGGAGTAAAACAGCTGATGTAATTGGTAAAAGCACGGTGCCGGTAATTGCCATTCCCTGTAATTACAAATGGCAACGGCCTGCAAAAATATTACTGGCCACCAATCATTTTGAAAAGGAACCCGAAATACTCGACCTGGTGTTTGAACTGGCAGACCTGTATGGTGCGCAAGTGAATGTAGCCGTGTTTACCAATGAAGCCGAAGACAATGCTGTAACCTATCTTGAAAATATGCGCAATACCCCTGCCTATGGCAATTTATTAAGGGATAGCTACCAGGAAGGCAGCTTAACCGTAACCAACCTGTTTGGCAAATCTTTTGAAACCACGTTGGAAGACCATAACCGGGCAAATGATATCGACATGGTGGCGATGATTACCTACCAGCGCAGTTTCCCCGACAGTATCTTTCATCCAAGCATGACCAGGCATATTGCCTGCCATACCTCCATTCCTTTATTGGCTATACCCGCTTTGTCTGCCGAATAAAATCACCGCCGGGGAACTTGGAAGTGACCCGATGTTTTAGCGGATGTACCGGCACGCCAGGCATGTTTTTGCCGTGTATATGAACGAACCTTGTAGGGGCGTGAGGACAGGAAGTAACCTGGTTGTTGACCTGACCAACACAGTTTCCAGGTGAAACGCATCATTTTAACAACAGTATGCTGCACCACGCTGTAAGAGAATATTAAATACGATGATTTTGTATAAGCTTTACAATAACAAATATTTTTACAAGAATAAAATGTAGTGTATGCAAAATAATTAACACCCTTCCTTCTAACTACTCCTGGTTGGTAGTGGATAATTTTCAGCATTTTTCTTTTTATTACTCCTGCTCCTACTGAATGGGGCATCTGGTTCGGTTACGCTATGGTACCTGCCACATATTATCTGCCACCAAAAAAAAAGGTGGTTCATTTAGCAATCCGCCAGGTTCCCCCACCGGAATGTTTTGCATTGGCAATCATCAGCCATTCCGCTTACTTATGGCCTGGTGATGGGGACGAAGGAAACGTACTTCCTGCCAGTATCCTGGCATTTTTAAATTTACTTTTCCCCAGGCGGTTAACCATTCCGGGTAATTTAATTGCCCCTGCAACATGGCCCGTTGACCTATTAAAAAAATTAAACCAATAACTTTGTGGCTGTTGTTTTGGCTTTTTATTTTTTCACGGTTACTGTAGCAGTGGCCCTCATTGCATGCGCCGGTTACAATGCATCGCAATGTTAGCTACTGCTGCATTTGCAGCTTTCACCATTTATAAAATAACCCGCATGAACTGGTACAATCAACATATCCCGCAGGTTTTTGAAGCAATGAAATCCAGTCCGGAGGGCCTCAGTGATGCAGTTGTACAACAAAAACGGGAAGAGTTTGGTGCAAATGAATTGGAAGAAGGAAAACGAAAGAGTGTAATCGCCATGCTGCTTACCCAGTTTAAGGATGTAATGATCCTGATCTTACTGGCGGCGGCTATTATCTCCGGCATCATTGGCGATCTCACAGACACGATCGTGATACTGGTGATCGTTTTTCTGAATGCCATTGTGGGATTTATACAGGAATACCGCGCCGAGCAGGCAATGCTGGCATTGAAACAGATGTCGGTTACCCAAACCAGGGTAATGCGTAATAAAGTGATTGCCTGGCTGCCGGCTACAGAACTGGTACCGGGGGATGTTGTTTTACTGGAAGCGGGCAATGCGGTTCCGGCAGATATCCGCATCACGGAATCCATTAACCTGAAAATTGAGGAAGCGGCGTTAACCGGCGAATCCAATGCCATCGATAAAGTGATTGATCCACTGGAAGGCGAAACGCTGCAGGTAGGCGATCAGAAAAACATGGCTTTCAAGGGAACATTTGTTAATTATGGTCGCGGTACAGGTGTGGTAGTCGCTACCGGCATGGAAACAGAACTTGGCCGTATCGCCAAAATGTTGCAGGAAGATGAATCGAAGACACCCCTGCAACAAAGGATGGCTTCCTTTGGTAAAAAGCTCTCCGTAATTGTGTTGTTGTTATGTATATTGTTTTTTGTGGCAGGCTGGATGCGGGGAGAAGACCTGGTGAAAATGACCCTCACCAGTATATCGCTTGCGGTAGCTGCCATTCCGGAAGCGTTGCCGGCCGTAATCACTATTTCCCTCGCCTTGGCCGCCCGGCGAATGATCAAATTTAACAGCCTTATTCGTAAGCTGCCGGCAGTGGAAACACTGGGTTCGGTTACCTATATCTGCACCGATAAAACAGGTACCCTAACAAAGAACAAGATGACTGTAGAGGAAGTATTTGTGCAAGGCAAATTTGTGGAACGTAGCGGCTTACCGGCTCAAATGGAAGTGGAGGAAGTGAAATTATTGGTGCATGCTTTTGCCATGAACAATGATGCTAAAGAAGATGCAGATAAGACCATCAAGGGCGACAGTACTGAAATTGCCCTTATGGAAGTATCACGGGAACTTAAGGTGGAACCCGATGCCTGGCCAAGGATTGGGGAGATTGCTTTTGATGCAGACAGGAAACTAATGACCACTTTTCATACCTATAATGATAAAGTGATTGCCTTTACCAAGGGTGCGCCGGATGTATTACTGCAATTGTGCCTGGAGGTGGATGTGGCGGAGATGGAAAAACAGGTGGATGAGATGGCAGCGAAGGGGCACCGGGTACTCGGGTTTGCTTACCGTTATTACGACGCGCTTCCGGCCAACCTAAGTAGCGCGGAGCATGAAAAGGACCTGCAGTTTCTCGGGCTAACCGGTATGATTGATCCACCCAGGGAGGAGGTGGCCGATGCAGTAGCCCAATGCAAAAAGGCAGGTATTGTTCCGGTTATGATTACGGGCGACCATCCCCTTACCGCCAAAACCATTGCTGAACGGATTGGTATTTATGGGGGAGATAAGGATATGGTGAT
>JBBQOJ010000107.1:0-7498 GCA_038330815.1 Chitinophagales bacterium
AGCTTCTACCGGTGAGAAAGTTTTCTGCGGAACTTCCGATGATCCTTTTTTTGTAGACCTGGGTGGAATTTTTGACCTGGGAGATGCTCCCCGGGCCAATGGAAAGCCGGTAGATGGTTTGAAGTGCCTTAATGTTTCCAGTATTGCCCTTCAAATTGACATTGCAACGCTGCAAAAAGATAAGAAGCCGGTAACCGCCGCCGCAAATATACTTGATCCAAATTATGTTATCGGTGTTTGGGCAAGTGCCAGCAGGCAAAAAATCAGGGTATTGAATGATATACCCGTGTCTTTCTTTACCAACCTGGCGCCCGATCCAAACCGGTTATTTGAAATCAGTAACAACTCCGGTAAATGGATACAGGTATCCCGCCTGGGGATGCCGCTAACCAATGAAGTAGTGGTGCCCATCGGGTACAAAGATTTGTGGAACGCTTTCACTCCGTACGATGATTTACCTACCATTAAATTGTTCGGCAACTATTTTTATAATCCTGAGTTGGCCCTTTATATGGATGATGCAGCTTTTGGTGGTGCAGTACCAGCTTTTAAACCCTTGCGCATTCAAAAAAATTCGTTGGGATCGTTTGGTTTTGCCAATGGTCAAAATGGATTGTTTGGCCTGAAAGGAAATGCTGCATTGGCAGGTACAGCCCTGGACGATGCGCTTTTTGGGAAACTACTATTGCCAGCTAAAAATTCACCAAGGTCGGTAGATTTATATCCGGTGTTTCACACTGGGGTGCCAAACCTGGCGCCTTATCAACTGGCCACCGGAAAGCCGGCGGGCAATCCGCTTGCATCAGGCAAGCCTTTTATCAATAACTTTTTACCCAATGGTGGCGACATGCTCCGGTTAAATATGGCCGTGCCACCTACTCCAAGAGACAGTAAGGACTTTAGCTCACTAGGATTGGTGCAGGCAGCGGTTACGGGTTTGCTCGATCCTGCTTATGCAAATACAAGTATTCAATCAATACCTAACATGGACGGTTTCCCCAATGGCCGAAGGTTGGAAGATGATGTTACCCGTATTGAATTGCAGGCAGTTGGCGGTGTGGTACTAGCAGCTATCGGGCTGTGGTACGATGACTATACGATAGGGAATAGCCCGGTAACTCCGCAGTTGCTTAAGGTGTTAAGTTACACTACGGGGGTGGAGAAGAATGACGCCCCGTTTAAAAAATCATTTCCATACCTGGCAACGCCCTGGCCAGGAACCCATGTTTGTGATTGCGGACCAATGGGCGAAGCACCAACCGGTAGTGTTAAAATGGGCAACAGCAAAAAGGTGTACGAGGGGGTAGCGGCATTAGCCCCGGAATTAGAAATTACTACTGCACCAAACCCGTTTGTAGACAACAGCACCATTCGGTTCCGGCTACAGGAAACAAGCCGCATCAATGTATCTGTTTATGATGTGCGGGGCAACCTGGTAAAAGAATTAGTCAACCGGTCGATGCCGGCAGGGATTTACACCCAAAACTGGAATGGGGCAGACCTGAAAAAGGGCGTGTATTTTATAAAAGTGACCCGCGATGGCGAATTAAAACAAAGCCTTCGGGTTGTGAAAGGATAAATGTATGGTTCAACAAGTCCGTGTGTGTTACACGGGCTTGTTTTTATTAAAGCACGACTGAAAAATAAACAACATGAAAAAAAAATTACTCTACATTTCACTGGTGCTATTTTTTGTGGGTGCAACTGCTTTTGTGATTTTTAGATCAAAAGCGTATGGTGGCCGGCAACAGGTGGCTGCCTATGAATTACTACAACGCAAGGGACCTTCTGCAACTACGGAAGAATGGAGAAGGACGCAACAGCAGGTCGGCAAATTGCTGGCGGAAATAAAAGCCTCACCGGCCGATCAAAAAACGGCGATCTCATTGGCCAATCTTTTTATAATGGAGGGCAGGGCTACAGGTAATTACAGTTATTATGACAAAGCTGCCATGCACTATGTAAACAGCGTGTTGCAAAAGGAGCCAAATAATTTTGATGGGCTGGTGTTACAATCGCTTATTCATCTTTCGCAACATCATTTTTCTGACGCATTGGCGGTAGCAATAAAGGCGGAAAAAATTAATCCCTACAATGCCTTTTTATACGGATTATTGGTAGATGCCCATGTTGAAATGGGAAATTACGATTCTGCAGTGCTGAGCGCTGAAAAAATGATGGAAATAAGGCCCGACCTGCGTTCCTACGCAAGGGTATCGTACCTGCGGGAGATTTTTGGTGATTATCCAGGCGCAATTAATGCCATGGAACTCGCTATTGATGCTGGCATGCCGGGAGATGAAGGCACAGAATGGTGCAGGATACAACTGGGGAAATTACATGAGCACATGGGCAACATTACCGCTGCCGAAAATAGCTATAAAAATGCCCTGCATCACCGTCCCGGTTATGTACATGCCATTGCAGGTTTGGCCAGGGTAGCCACGGAGGGCGGTAATTACGCTGCGGCCATTCAATGGTATCAACAGGCAGATTCGCTGGTAAATGATTTTACCATAAAGGGAGAATTAATTGAGCTTTACCAGCTTGCAGGCAATACCGCTGCGGCAAAATCCATTAGTGACCAGTTGATCAAAAGCATGGAGGATAATGCCCGGGCGGCTGCCACCGATGAAACGATCGGCCACTATGCAGATGGCGAGCTTGCCATTGCTTATCTACGGAATAACAATTATGATAAGGCTTTAGATCACGCCCTGGCCGAATATAACAGGCGCCCCGGCAACATCGAAGTAAATGAAACCCTTGCCTGGGTATACTATCAAAAAAGCGACTACCCGAATGCGCTTAAATATATGCAGGTGGCACTAAAAACCAACAGCCGGAATCCTGCATTGCTGGGCCGGGCCGGGTTGGTTTTTTTAAAGGCAGGTGAGAAGCAAAAGGCAAAACAGTTATTGAAGGACGCCCTCGCCGTTAGGACCAACCTACCCCGGAATTTACAGCAGCCTTGTGAACTGGCGTTAAAAGAAATTACCATTTAATGATCCATGATGTTTAAGGACTTTACTTACCACGAGGTAAAAAAAAGAGGCTACCTGTTGATGGTAGCTTTGTTGTGGATAACATGGGCGAATGCGCACAGCATAAATTACGCTTTAGAAAAAGCACCGGTGGAAAAGGTATTATCTTTTTACCTGGCACTGGGGTTTGAACATATTATTCCTGCGGGCACAGATCATATCTTATTTGTAATGGGGTTATGCCTGTTAAGTACGAATATCAAAACCATACTATGGCAGGCTACGGCATTTACCGTGGCGCATACTATTACACTTGCGCTTAGTATGAAACAGCTGATCACCGCACCCGGGGCCGTGGTAGAACCCATTATTGCCCTTTCTATTTTGTTTGTAGCACTGGAAAATATAATACTGAGCGAATTAAAACCATGGCGGTTGTTGCTGGTGTTTTTGTTTGGATTGGTGCATGGAATGGGTTTTGCCAGTGTACTCAATGAAACAGGGCTGCCGCCCGACCGGTTTTTTACGGACCTTATCGCGTTTAATGCAGGAGTAGAACTAGGGCAAATTGCGGTGATTGTAGCCATGTTCGCATTCGTCATCCTGCCATTGCGCAATAAAAGTTGGTACCGTAAAGCCATCGTTTACCCTTTATCCGCAGGCATCGGCCTGGTGGCTTTATATTGGGTAATTGAGCGGATTTTTTATACTGTTTGATGGCATTGCATAATAACAACACAACCAAGGCAACTGCTGGACATTATTCATCTGGCAATGTTTCATCAGACCCATCCAGTAACAAGATATCTCGAAGGGAGGCGCCCGTTATCCCTTTTACAGAACCATACAGTAGGCAGGATTTATTTAACTCAGTTGCTTTTCACTTTCTTTGCTCCTGGATTTCGGTTTCCAGTTGTAACTTTTTCTGCTGTAGCTTTTGGGCAAAAATTTCGTTCTCCCTTTTTTTTTCTCAAACTGTTGCTGGTCGACCTCCTTTTTTTTCTTTTCCTCGTCTACTTTGCCGGGCGACTGTCCATGACGTTCCTGGTATTGTTGCTGGTCTTTTATCTCATTATCCCCTGCCAGTATATTTTCCAAATCAAAAACATGTTCGCAATTAGGGCAGTTAATTTCCTTCGCTATAATAATTGTTTTTTTCGGGCACCGATGCACCCTGCCCGTGCTGTAATGAGGCCAAACACCATTGGTACCATTGCTGTAATGAAAGGGGGCAAAAAATGGTTTAACACCGCAAACAATCAGGTGGCCGGCCTTAAAAAAGCGGGCAGTTTCACCCTGCTTTCTCCCCCTTTGTTTTTTAAAATAATCCCCTTACCTTTGCGGCGCTAAAAAGTTCAGCAAAGAATATTGTTGGTAGCTGCAATTTATTTAGCATATCATGAGAGTAAAGTAATCATATCACAGCGCCCACTTCTTACGGGCACATCGCTTCCTACATTTTTGAGGAAGCTGGTTCAACATAGTTATATAATAAAAGAAGGCTATCCGCCGCGGCGGACAGGCTGCCTGGGAAGCTGAAAAGCAGACACTGGCCCGTACTCACAATCAAATTTTAAAACATATTTAATCAAATACAATGGCAGATTTACGTTATCAACGAAATTTTGGTATTGCGGCGCATATTGATGCTGGCAAAACTACCACCACCGAGCGTATCCTTTATTATACCGGGGTGAATCATAAAATTGGGGAGGTGCACGATGGCGCCGCAACCATGGACTGGATGGCACAGGAGCAGGAAAGGGGTATTACCATTACCAGTGCTGCAACTACCTGTTTTTGGAACTTTCCAATGACCAATGGTAAAAAAACACCGGATACTCACCAGTATAAATTCAATATTATTGATACCCCCGGTCACGTAGATTTTACTGTAGAGGTAGAGCGTTCTTTACGTGTACTGGATGGTTTGTTGGCCCTGTTTTGTGCTGTATCGGGTGTAGAACCTCAAAGCGAAACCGTTTGGCGCCAGGCGAACAAATACAAAGTACCCCGTGTAGGATTTGTAAATAAAATGGACCGTGCAGGTGCCGATTTCTTAAATGTTGTAAAGCAGATCAAGGAGATGCTCGGTGCAAAAGCAGTGCCCTTGCAATTACCGATTGGAGCGGAAGATAATTTCAAAGGCGTAGTCGATCTTGTTACCATGAAAGGAATGGTTTGGGACGAAGCAGGGCAGGGGATGACCTTCAATGAGGTTCCTATTCCGGAAGACATGATTGATGAGGTGAACGAATGGAGACAACACCTGATTGAGGCAGTTGCCGATTATGATGAAAAACTATTGGAAAAATTCTTTGATGATCCTAATACCATCACTGAAACTGAAATACACGAAGCCATCCGTAAAGCAACCATCGATATCAGCATCATCCCAATGATGTGTGGTTCCTCTTTCAAAAACAAAGGGGTACAAACTGCACTCGATGCCATCGTGCGTTACTTACCTGGTCCAATGGACATCGAAGCGGTAAAAGGAACCAATCCTGATAATGGGGAAGAAATTTTCCGTCATTGCGATACTAAAGAACCATTTAGCGCATTGGCGTTTAAGATCATGACCGATCCTTTTGTGGGTCGTTTGGCGTTCTTCCGAGCCTATAGCGGCCGGTTGGATTCCGGTTCTTATGTATTGAACACCCGCACCGGTAAAAACGAGCGTATCAGCCGTATCATGCAGATGCATGCCAACAAACAAAACCCAGTAGATTATATCGAAGCAGGGGATATTGGAGCTGCAGTAGGTTTTAAGGATATCAAAACCGGGGATACTTTATGTAACGAAGACCACCCCATCGTATTGGAAGCAATGACCTTCCCTGAGCCCGTAATCTCCGTAGCTGTTGAACCAAAAACCCAGGCCGACGTTGATAAAATGGGTATGGCGATTGCCAAACTGGTAGAAGAAGATCCTACACTGCGTGTGAAGACAGATGAAGAAACCGGCCAAACCATCTTAAGTGGAATGGGTGAGTTGCATTTGGAAATTATCGTAGACCGTATGCGTAGGGAGTTTAAGGTAGAAATTAACCAGGGAGCACCCCAGGTGGCTTATAAAGAGGCGTTCCAAAATACGATCCAGCATCGCGAAACGTTGAAGAAACAAACCGGTGGCCGGGGTAAATTCGCCGACATCGTGTTTGAAATCGGGCCCGCTGATGAAGAGTTTTTGAAAGAAGGCAAATCCAACTTCCAGTTTGTAAACGGGTTGTTTGGTGGATCAATTCCAAAAGAATTTGTACCCGCTATCCAGAAAGGATTTGAAACTGCCATGACAACCGGCGTATTGGCCAGCTATCCAATGGAAAGCATGAAAGTACGTGTGTATGATGGTAGCTTCCACCAGGTGGATAGTGACGCCATGAGTTTTGAACTGTGTGCCAAACAAGGTTACCGCGAAGCCGGCCGTAAAGCAAAACCCGTTTTGCTGGAGCCGATCATGAAGGTGGAAGTGTTAACACCTGATCAATACATGGGTGATGTAACGGGCGATTTAAACCGTCGCCGCGGTATGCTGGAAGGTATGGATAGCAAACATGGTGTACAGGTAATTAAAGCCAAAGTGCCATTGAGCGAAATGTTTGGTTACGTAACCCAATTGCGTTCCCTTTCCTCTGGCCGTGCCACTTCTACCATGGAGTTTAGCCATTACAATCCTGCACCCAACAACATTGCAGAAGAAGTAATTGCCAAGCAAAAAGGCAAGCAGAAATCTGATGATTAATTGAATCAATTGGCAATAAACATAAACCCCTTACGAAAGTAGGGGGTTTATGTTTTTAGGTACCGGGCAGCGGTTTTTCATGGCATCATCGTTGCGTCGCACACTTGTACTGCATGCCATTGGTGTGCATTTTTTTAGGAAAGTTACCGTGTGAAATTTCTATAACAGTGGGTTCAATATTAACTGGTACCGTTACAATTCATACCGCACACTAAGGTAAATGTTGCGGCGGTTGATATTAATGGTATTAAAGCGCTGCACCAGGGGAGTAACCTGGATGGTATTAAATTGTTGTACGTTCAATAGGTTTTGAACCCGCAGGCCAAACATGACAGGGAATTTGGCAAATGAAAAATCGCTGCCGGTTTCTGCAAAAAAAAACTGGTTTTTTTGTTCGGTGAACAGGTTGTTGTGGTAGGAGTCTACATTTAGAAAGGCTGTTATTTTGCTGGAAATGATACACCGTTGCTGCAAGCTTATTTTTGCATTGCCAACACTGGTGGAGGGGCGCTCTTTTCCCTGGCTGGCCGGGTAATCACCCCGATACCCTATATAATTGGCAGCAAGCACCAGGAAATAGCGTTTGTCCCAGTTTTTTTTGAATGTTGCACGCAGGTAATGGTATAGCAGGCTGCCATCTGCCAGTGTGCCGCCCTGGTTAAAAATAAGTTCGTTATAGAAAAAGCCACCATCTATGGCAATACTGCTGCGCTGCAACGGGGAGGCAAGGCCGTAATTAAGGGATAGCCCGTACGTGTTGCGCCGTTTG
>JBBQOJ010000108.1:0-7465 GCA_038330815.1 Chitinophagales bacterium
AGTTATTAGAAAGACACTGAAAGTATTCGCCTGGATACTCGCAAGTATTTTTTTCCTGGTATTGTTGATTTATATCCTCATACAGGTTCCTGCTGTCCAAAATTTTGCCCGTGGCAAAGTGGTGGCATTTCTCGAAAAGAAAATTAAAACCAAGGTAAAAATAGCAAAATTATCACTTGCCTTCCCGAAAAGACTGGTATTGGAAGGAGTGTATTTTGAAGACCAGCAGCAAGATACCCTGCTATCTGGTGGCAAACTGCAGGTAGATATTGCCCTGTTAAAATTAATCAGCAACAAAGTAGAAGTGAATTATGTTGAACTCAAAGACGTATATGCCAATATCTACCGCAAGGGAACTGATACGGTGTTTAACTACCAGTACATCATCGATGCCTTTAACACCGGCTCCTCCGAAGCTACCCCCAAGGATACGAGCGCCGGTTTGCAAATCAATGTAGACAAAATTGTACTAAAAAATATCCGGGCCTCGTTTTTCGACAACCGGTCGGGGATAGATTTTTATGTCAGGCTCGGAGACTTTGAAACGGGGTTTAAGCAATTTGACCTGGATAAAATGAAGTTTGATTTACCCGAAATTTCACTGGCAAATGTAAGCGGGCACATGTATCAAAATAAACCATTGTTGGTAACGGAATCGGAAGCGGACGTGGAGGCTCAAAGTAATGAACCTTTTAAACTGCAACTGGGGTTAAAAAATCTTCACTTTAACAATATTGTTTTCGATTACAAAAATGATGTGTCGCTGATTGATGCTAATTTAAAATTGGGTGAACTGTCTGGTAAGGTAAAATCGATTAACCTGGCTACCCTCGATGTGCAGTTGGAGGAAGTGAAATTGCACAATACCAATGCCGGTATTACCCTGGGAAAATCGGAGCAAACCAAGGTGGCAAAGAAGGAGATTAACAAAGAGGTGGCAGCGCAGGCAAATAACCCATGGAAGCTTAGCCTTGCCAAACTCGATTTCGAAAATAACAATATTAGTTTTAACGATAATAATACTGCACCCATTGCCAGCGGCATGGATTTTAAGCACCTGAAAATTGAAGGGTTTAAATTAAAAGGAGCGGATTTTGTTTTTACGCCAACCAGTTATTCGGGCAATATTACCGAAGGTGGATTTAAAGAAAAAAGTGGATTTAACCTGCAACAATTAACTACGGATTTTGCTTATACCGACACAGGTGCAGCGCTTAATAATTTGTATATTAAAACTGATAAAACGGTCATCCGTGATAACCTGGTGGTGCGTTATCCCTCCATTGAAGCCGTAACTAAAGATATGGGTAGCCTTTACCTGGATGCCAATTTTACCGATGCCGCACTGGCCGTAAAAGACATCCTGATTTTTGCGCCCCAGTTACAAACCAGCCTCAAAGGAAATGAAAATGCCTTCATCAACGTGAACGCCAGGATACAGGGCTACCTCGCCAATCTTGCCATTCCTAATCTACAGGTAAGTGGTATTGGTAATACAAGGGTAAGTATGTCGGGCACCATCAAAGGACTACCCGATCCTAAAAAAACGGCCTACGATTTTAACATCGCTGAATTTGCCACCACTAAAACGGATATCAATAATTTTGTGCCTGCCGGTACCATACCCGCTACGGTGCGTATACCCGACCAGCTAAGGGTAAGTGGTACGTTCAAAGGACTGGCCACCAATTTTACCACCAATGTGCTGTTGCAAACCAATAAAGGCAATGCAAGGCTCAACGGATCGTTGAATAGTGTTGCGGAAACGTATAACCTAAAAGGCTCACTGGATAATGTAGATGTAGGTTACCTGGCAAAGCAGGATACCCTATTGGGTAAAATCACCATGAACTTCGCCGCAAAGGGGAGGGGATTTACCCCTTCGAAAATGAACAGTAACGTTAACGCCTATGTGAAGTCGGCCTACGTGAAGGGCTACAATTACAATAACCTGGAACTAACGGGTACGGTTAAAAGGGGATACACGGTAATTGCGGCCAATATGGGCGATAAAAGCATCGCCTTCAACCTGCACGGTGAGGCGTTAATCGATGATAAATTTGCCACCAATATTAAGATGCGCCTGTTGCTGGATAGTATTTTAATGAAGCCACTCGGTTTAACAACCAACGATCTTAAAATACATGGTAACCTTACCGCCGACCTGGCCACTACGGATCCTAACCGGCCACAGGGTACGATTCAGCTGAGCGACCTGGTAGTGTATAACGATGGCCGGCGCATAGCAGCAGACACCATTGAAATTAATGCCCAAACCAGCGATACAGGAAAAGTAATCACGCTGCAATCGCAGTTAGTCACCGCTTCCCTGACAGGCAAATACAAGCTTACCACTGTTGCCACCGGCGCCATGCAGGTAATTAATAAATATTATAACCTTGGGATAAAAGATACTTCCCTTGTAAATGATCAATGGGTAATGCAGGCAACGGTAATTCCTGATAGCCTGTTGTTTAGCCTGTTACCAACATTGGCCGGTACAGATACCGTAAAAATGCGTGTTGCATTTGACGGTGCGGCGGAAGAACTCGACTTGTTGGTGAATGCGCCCAAAGTGCAGGTAGGCGAACAGGTGATTGACAGCCTGACCATTGTAGCAGGCAATGAAGGCGATCGCTTTAACTATACGGCCACGGTGAATAAAGCGGGTACCAAAAGTTTTGAATTGCAAAATACCCGCCTGAGTGGTTTTATTGCCAATGATGAATTCTTCTCCAATTTAAACATAAAAGACAGGGAGGGTAAAGATAAATACCAACTGGGGGTTAAAGTGGCACAGGAAGCAAATGGCGCTATCCGGGCAAATTTATCGGATACCCTGATGATGGATTATGAAAACTGGACGGTCGACAAAACCAATTATATATACTATGACAGCACGGGCATCATCGTACACCAGTTTAATATCAGTAACAGCGGGCAGTCGCTTCGTGTGAATTCACAAACCGAAAATGTTACTGCACCCATCGCCGTAAGCCTGAAAGATTTCCAAATTAAAACACTGGCTAACCTGGCAGAGCAGGATTCTTTGTTGATCGATGGTACCATCAATGGCAATATGTTGGTGAAGAATGTAATGGAAACACCTGTCTTCACTGCCGATTTGCGGGTAGATTCCCTTACCTATAATACTGACACGGTGGGGAACATCACAGTTAAAATAGATAACGAAACTGCCAATGCCTTTAACGCCAATGTAGCCATATCGGGTAATGGCAATGATGTAAAACTTACGGGAAAATATTTTACCGGGGAAAGCAGGATGGACATGAAGCTGGATGTAAACAATTTCAATCTTGCTTCCATTAAGCCCTTTGTTGCAGGGGCCCTTACCAGTGCAGAAGGAAGCCTCAAAGGCGCAGTGGATATCAAAGGAACCGCGGATGATCCGGATTTAAATGGCAACCTGCACTTTGAAAATGCTTACCTCACACCGGCTGCCACCGGCGAACGTTTACACCTGTCTGATGAAACCATCAGCATTTCTTCGAGGGATATCAGTTTCGACCGGTTTACCATTCTTGATTCCAGTGGAAACCGCGCGGTAGTTAACGGAAAAATATTTACTGACGATTTTAAAACCTACCGGTTTGATATCAACATGGACGCCGATGATTTTCATGTGCTGAATGCACCCAAAACTCAGGGCGGTTTATATTATGGCAAATTAAACATGGATGCTGCGATAAGTGTGGATGGTACATTAACAGCTCCCCGGGTAAATGCGGATCTTAGAATTAACAAAACCACAGATATCGCTTTTATCCTTCCCAGTACAGATCCGGAAATTGAAAACAGGGAAGGGGTAGTAGCATTTGTAGACGTTTACGGTGGTGCGAAGGATAGCGTATTTACAGCAATGGTGGATACCATGGCGCGGTTTTCAGAACTGGCCGGGCTTGATATTACCGGTACCCTACAATCAGATACAGCGGCCCAAATAACCCTGATCATTGATGAACGGAGTGGTGATGCGCTGCGTATCAGGGGTAAGGCCAACCTGTCCGGCGGACTGGATAAAAGTGGGAAGATAAGCCTGACCGGTAATTACGAGCTACAGGCGGGTTCGTACCAGTTAAGCCTTAGTTTATTGAAGCGCGAGTTCCTGATACAGCCGGGGAGTGTGATTACCTGGACGGGGGATATGCTGGACGCCAACGTGGATATCACCGCAAGGTACATAGCCAACACACAACCGGTGAACCTGCTGCAAAGTGAACTGGCGAACCTGTCGGCTACGGATGTCAACAAGTATAAGGCGAAGGTGCCGTTTAATGTATTGTTGATGATGAAGGGAGAATTGCTTAAGCCCCAAATTACCTTTGATATTGAACTACCCGAAGACCAGCGCTCGAAATGGGCCGATGTGGAGGCGAAGCTCGAACGGGTGCGGAGAGACGAAGCGGAGTTAAATAAACAGGTTTTTGCGCTGTTGTTGTTGGGCCGCTTTATACAGGAAAACCCACTGGATAATGCTGCAGAAGGAACCAGCCTTGCAGGTACTGCCAAGTCGAGTGTGAGCCGCATTTTAGCCGAGCAACTGAACAACCTTGCCGGTAGCCTGGTCAAAGGAGTGGATTTGAACTTTGGGGTAAATACCGAAGATAATTTCTCCAGCGGAACCCGTACCAGCAGAACCGACCTTACCGTGGGCGTGTCTAAAAAACTACTCAACGACCGCCTGAGGGTAAATGTGGGTAGTAATTTTGAGCTGGAGGGGCCAGCCAATAAAAACCAGAGCGCCAGCAATATTGCTGGTGATGTAGCAATTGACTACTTATTAAGCAAAGATGGACGCTATGCCCTGAGGGGCTACCGACGTAACCGTTTTGAAGGCGTGGTGGAAGGACAGGTAATAGAAACCGGTTTGGCATTTATGTTTACGCTCGACTTCAATGAATTTAAACAGATATTTTATAAGAAAACCGAGGAGCAGAAAGCCCAGGAAAAAATAGATAAGGCGAAGGAGAAGGCGCTCAAAAAAGAAGAAAAGCGGCAACAGGACCGGTTGGAAAAAGATGCAGTAAACAAGGGCCTGCCAGCTCCTATCAAATAATTTGTATTAACACGGTTTGCTGCTTAGTCAGACAACCAACGCATCGGCGCTGTTATAGCAAACACCAGCGCAATGTGTTCCACCGGTTAAATAACACCCGATGTTGTTAGCCCAATTGCAATAAATCATGTTGAAAAATATCATAAAGAAGGAGAAGGGTATGAAACGGTACCGGCTGGCATGGGTATTCCTTTGCGCAGGCGCCATGGCTATATTTGCTTCCTGTAGTAATACGAAGTATCTGCCGGAAGGGCAAACATTATATGTTGGCTCCAAAATAAAATACAAATCAACCGATAGTAGTGCCAAATCTCAAAAAGCCGTATTAAAGGAGGAACTGCAGGCCATTGTTTTACCAAAGCCCAATATGACCATCCTGGGGCTACGTCCTAAACTTTGGTTCTATAATATCGCCGGCAAACCCACCGGAAAAGGCTTACGGTACATCATCCGGAATAAGTTGGGCGAACCGCCGGTATATGCCAGCATGGTGAACTTCGAAAAAAACAGTTCCATCATGACCAACCGGCTTGAAAACCGTGGTTATTTTAAAGGGACTGTTACCGTAGATACTTCCACTAAAAGAAAACGTACCTCCGCCGTGTTCACTGCAAAGCCAGGCGTACAGTATACAATTGACAGCGTTAACTTTCCTACTGACTCCAGTGTGTTAAGCAAGGCCATCAGGGCGGCCGTTGGCAGACGTACCGCATTGCGCAAGGGCAGGGCATATGACCTGGATGTTATTAAAGCAGAGCGGGTAAGAATTGATACCAGGTTAAAACAGCGCGGTTATTTCTTTTTCAGCGACGATTACATGATTGTGAAGGTGGATAGTACACCGGGCCAAAACAAGGTAAACATGTACCTGCAGGTAAAACCGGAAACGCCCCCCCAGGCAAGATATCCGTACCGCATCGGCGATGTAATTATCTATGCTGATTATAATATTGATAGTGATACGGGGTTCTCTAAAAGCAAGGCCGTATTCTATGATAGTTTTTATGTGGTGGATCCTTACAATAAATTCCATCCCAGGATGTACCGGCGAAATATTCGTTTTCGGCCCAACGACCTTTACAACCGCCGCGATCATAACCTTTCGCTTAGCAGGTTGGTAAGCCTGGGCGTGTACAAGTTTGTCAAAGCGCGTTTTGAAGAAGTGGATACGGTGAAAGACAGGCGGCTGAACACTTATTATTACCTATCACCCAACAATAAATATTCCGCAAAGGCACAGGTGTCGGCGCTTACCAAATCCAACAATTCAAGCGGTACTGATTTTACGATCAGCCTGAAAAACCGGAATGCCTTCAGGAGTGCAGAACAATTAAGTGTAAGTGCTTTTCTAGGGCTGGAAACCCAGATAGCCGGCCAGCAAAATGTAGGAACCACCCGGTTTGGAGGAGATATCGACCTGTTGATACCCAGGATAATCGGCCCGGTAAGCTTCGGCCGAAACAGTAATTTTGTACCTCAAACCAGGGTAAACCTCGGGTATGAGTATTTTCGGCGCACCGATCAGTATACACTGAATTCCTTAAAAGCAAGTTTCGGGTGGGTATGGAAGTCGTCCATTTACAACGAACACCAGTTTAACCCGATCTCCTTAAACTACGTATTACCCTCGGGTGTTACCGACAAATTTCAAAAAGGGTTGGATACAAATATCACGTTAGCTAGAAGTATCGAGCGTCAATTTATCATAGGTTCTAATTACAATTACAATTTTAATACCCAGGCCAGGCCAAATAATAAACGACATAATTTTTATTTCAATGGCAACGCAGATGTATCCGGCAACCTTTTGGGGCTTATCACTGGTGCTGATGTTTCCAATGGGAAGGAGAAAAAAATATTCAAAACGCCCTTTTCGCAGTACCTGAAGGGGGAAGTTGATGTAAGGCATTATATGTCCATCGGGCGCCCGAGAAGGGAACGCATCAATCAACTGGTTAGCAGGTTAATCATTGGTGCCGGATATGGTTGGGGCAATAGTGTTACTATGCCATTCATTAAGCAGTTTTTTATCGGCGGCACCAATAGCATCAGGGCCTATCGGGCCAGGAGCCTGGGGCCGGGCACTTATTATGCCGGTAATGCCTCGCTTACCAATCGTTTTCTTCCCGACCAACCTGGGGATATAAGGATTGAAGCCAATACAGAATTGAGGTTTAAAATTGTGTCGGTGGTAAGAGGTGCGCTGTTTGTGGATGCCGGAAATATTTTCACCACCCGCACCGACAATGCTCGTCCCGGCGCAAAGTTTAGTAAGGATTTTTTGAGCCAACTGGCGGTGGGTACGGGTGCTGGTTTGCGTTTCGACCTTAATTTTCTTGTGCTTCGGGTGGATGCCGCCTTTCCTATTCGCAAGCCCTATGAACCTGG
>JBBQOJ010000109.1:0-7370 GCA_038330815.1 Chitinophagales bacterium
ATCAAACAAGGCCTCATGCACCCTGCTGTGTTGTAGTCCCTTATCCTTTAGATGGGCCACCATCCTGTGCACTGCTGCTGTGGTTATGGGAAATCGAAAAGAACCGGTATCCGTCATTACACCGGCATACAAACATTCGGCCACTGCTTCATTTATTTTATTTTCATTTCCCGATCCAGTGATAAAGTCGTATACCATTTCACAGGTAGAACTCTTACTGGTCTCACTAACACCATAGCCAAATTTATCTACTTGTGGTTCCTGGTGATGGTCGATTAAAATGCGCACCCCTTTAGCACTGCCCAACTTTTCTTCCATTTTCCTGGTGCGACCAAGGGTATTAAAGTCCAGGCAAAAAATCCAGTCGGCTGCATCAATGGCGGCGTTGGCATCAGTAGTTTGCCGCTCATAATCCAATACCAGTTTGGTACCAGGCATCCAGTCAAGGAAGTCGGCCCAATTGGTAGGAGAGATCACGGTAACGTGGTGGCCAAATTGTTCCAGGAAATGGTACAGGCCTAAGGATGAACCCATTGCATCACCATCTGGTTTTTGATGGGTAGTGATTACTACCTTACGTGGAACTGATATTAACGGATATATTTCGGCGATTGACAGCATAAAGCGGCGCAAAAGTAGGATAAAATTACCAGTAACCGTTTGGTAGTTTAGAGTTTAGGAATTTTATAGCAAAAAGTTGAAATCAGGTAGGTTACCACCGCTTCGGCAATTGTACAGTTATTAAATAATTAGTCAGAAGAAAGCGCAATTAAAATCATGCTTATCTTTGCGCCTCAAATTTATAAACATGAGTAACAGAACCTTTACAATGATTAAGCCCGATGCAACCGAAAAAGGTTATACCGGTGCGATTTTGGAGAAAATAAATGCCGCTGGCTTTAAAATTATAAGCTTAAAAATGATGCACCTTTCTGCAGAAAAAGCGGGAGAGTTTTATGCCGTTCACCGAGAAAGGCCATTTTACGGCGAACTGGTTGAATTTATGAGTCGCGGAGCAATCACTGCAGCGATTCTTGAAAAAGACAATGCAGTGGAAGATTTCCGCGTATTGATCGGCGCTACTAACCCGGCACAGGCCGAAGAGGGCACCATTCGCAAACTATATGCGAGTTCCATAGGCGAAAATGCTATTCATGGCAGCGATAGTGATGCCAATGCAGCTATCGAAGGGGATTTCTTCTTTAGCAAGCTTGAGCAATTTTAAACGTCATTAATTTTTGGTAAAGGGCCGCTGCTGTCAGCGGCCTTTTTTTGTGCCGCTGGTGCCCATGTACAAAATAGGCGGAAAAATCTTTCACGGAATGTTATTCAAGCTAATCCAAAACCTTAACTTAGTGGTAAGCCTTTTTTTAAACCTTCAATTGACTGCCAACTTCAACTAATTGTCTTTGAAAGGAACCCCTTACGCATTATCCAATCCTATCATCGCCGCATTTATCAACATGGAAACCTTCAGGTAAAATAAATTACCCCTGATTATCAATAACCTATAATTATTAAAATACATAATTATGCAGGTAGCACCCTTCCCTACAGACGAAGCCTTACGAATTGATAACCTCTTGTCGTACGGTATTTTGGATACGCCGGCAGAAAAAAGTTTTGATGACCTTGCGACACTGGTAGCACAGGTAAGCAAATGTAAATATGCACTTATCACCTTTTTAGATAAGGAGCGCCAGTGGTTCAAGGCAAGAAAAAATATTGAGTTAGGCGAAACAGCACGTGCTGATTCCTTCTGTAGTTTCACCATTTTGCAGGATGAGGTAATGGTGGTGAATGACATGGGTAGGGATAACCGTTTTTTTGATAACCCTTATGTTACCGGAAGTTACAAAGTGGCTTTTTATGCGGGCACACCCATCGTTAGTGTTGCAGGGTATAATATTGGCACCGTGTGCGTAATGGATCAAACCCCAAAAAAGAGTTTTGGCGTAGCGGAGCAACAGGCGCTTAAAATCATCGCCCGGCAGGTAACTGCCCTGATTGAGTTGAACACCAACAATAAAAAGATTGCTGCTGAAAGTGATGCCATTGTAGCGGAAGAAAAAAAAATAGTGCAATTAACCCTTACCGGCCAGGATGAAGAGAAGAGTTTCATTGCCAATGAACTGCATGAAAATTTTGCGCAAACGTTGGCTGCAACTAAACTGTACCTCGACTTTGCCGAGCAGTCAAAAGAGTTGAGCAGTGTTTTTATAAAAAAATGCAAGGACAATATTCTGCAGATCATAAAGGATATTAAAGCCTTGTCCAGGTCAATGCTGCCCAGTACCTTTGACCATGCCAATTACCTGGGCTTTATACAGGAAATGCTGGATGAATACGGGCAACAGCACAACAAAAAAATCACTTTTAAACATGAGGGCAAATTAGATTGCTACGACTCCAATATCGGGCTTACCCTCTTTCGGGTGATTCAGTACCAGCTTAAAAATGCCCATAATTGCGGGGCAAAAAAAGTGGGCATTAAAATAAAAACCTCAAAACTGATCAGGATTGAATTTACGGATGATGGCAGCCATACCGACGCATTTGAATCGGAACGGAAAATGTTGTTGCGTCATATTAAAACCCGCATCGGCATGGTGAAAGGCCAGGTTACCGAAGGAGTAACCAAAAGCGGGCAAAACCTCCTTGAAATAGAAATACCACCGGCCACTGAACTGTAGCTAAGGAGTTGATAGCCGGGAACTGTCTCATCAATGAGCAAAGTCCATTTCAAAATTACCCTTTATCCGTTCAATAGAAGGATTAAAATAACCGAATTTGAGCCTGGGAAACTCTTCCTGGATCAGTTCCATAAATTGCTTTACGCCCATACACTCCCCGGTATCCCCCACACCAATTTTACCCAGGTACCAGTCGGGATCAATATTAAAGTTGCGCCATTGAATCATACAAAGATCGGTTTCCCTAATTAGTTTCCTGAGGGCTTCGTATTCTTCCACACTATCCGTCATGCCCGGAAACACGAAATAGTTGATGCTTGTCCACCCCCCGTAACTTCGCACTATTTTCAGGCTTTCCAGTAAATCGGCAAACACATAATTGTTAGGCCGGTAATAAGGTGTATAGATGTGCTCCCTTGCCGAATTAGTGCTTACCCGGATACTATTTAACCCGGCTTCGCACAAAGCTTTTACAGCATCGGGTTTGCTGCCATTGGTATTAATGTTGATGCTGCCTTTTTGTGTATGTTTCCGGATAGCTAAGATGCTCTCCCGGATGGTTTCCCACATCAGTAAAGGCTCTCCCTCACATCCCTGGCCAAAACTTACAATTGGGAAGGGCGCTGTTTCCAGATGAGGTACGGTAAACTCCGTGATTTCTTCCGCGGTGGGGCGAAAAGTAAGCCGATCCTGTGTACTAACGATGGTTTCCTCCACCGGTTGAAAACTGATGCAACCAATACAATTGGCGTTGCATGCCGGGGAAGCAGGCACAGGGCATTCCCAACGACCCAGTGCAAAGTTCCTGGCAGCCGGACAATTATAGGTCATGCAACAATTTTCCATCAGGTGTTTCACCAACCTGTTGCGCGGATAGGCCTTCAATAAATTGGCGGTGCCCGACACAATTTTTTCTTCATCATAGCCAAGGGTTTCCTGCCGGATGTCTTGTTCAATCCGTACAGCGGGCACAAAAATTTTATCATCCAGACAACCGGCGGCAGTGTAACAAAACAAGGGTAAGGTAGGTGCATCCGCGGCAGTTTCGTAGGCAGCCATATAAAGACCGGTATGCGCTGGTGGTATAAATGCCGCCACTGCCCAACCTTTATCGCATAACCGCATATCGCCTGTCACCACATCGATACCAATACCACGCCGGCCTGGTAATTCATACAAATTGCCACCATCCGGCAAGTCGATCCATTCCTCCAATGGTACAGGCAGTGCATCCCAGCCACTTCTTCCCGTTGTAAACAAGCTGGTATCTTCAAAAATATTTCCTTCCCCGTCTGAGTATAGCAGGTAAGGGCTTTGTTGTAATCGCATCATTGGTGTGCTTTAAATATTACCGGTAGTGTGATGTCACTGGCTGCCTGTAGCTAAATAAGTTTTACTGGCAGGGGCAAAATTCGGTAATTAGTTGCAGTTGGTGAATTATAAAATACGTCAGGCGATGTAAGCGGGTTAGCAAATAGTTTAAAAGTGCTTCCACATTGTGGTAAACTTCAGGTGGTTAAGCCCCGGCCGGAATTATTTTACCAGGTATATTTTGCAACCTCGTATGGCAAAAATGATTAAAGGCCATTTCGTCTACCGGGCGAGTTTCCTCTACTATACTGAGTTGTAGCAATTTGTTATTGTGAAAATCGAGGGTAAGTAAACTATCCTTCAAAATTATATTACTGAATTCGCTCCATTCATGAAACGGTGACATGAACAACTTTTTAATAGTCACACCTTCCATAGAAAATTGGATGGCAGGTGGCACTACCAGGTATTTAACCAGGTAGCCATACAACAGTAAAATCAAGGCAAAAGTAACTGACCCGGTCGCAATAAAAAGTAGCAAAGCCGCCGTCGTTAGCAACACCACTTTATTTATACGCCATTTATACACCAGGGGTTTAATAAAAAGGGCACCTGCTAATAGTAAGATTGCCATTAACAAATTCATCCATTTCAGTTGTTCTTTGCCATACAAAAATGTGGTAAAAGATGCAAGCACCAGCATACCTCTAGTCACCACCATTTCCAGGTCGGGCCCGGAATCCTTAATATTAAAATGGTACTTCATTGCAGGGGAAATTAATGCAGGATACAAAACCAGCCCACCAAAGTCAAATTATAGTCAGGCAATTTGAGTGGCCACCTGGTGTTTCACCTCAGCCTGGACAGGGTTGGACGCCATCAACATATTACACAGTTTGAATAAACACCTTGCTCCTACATTTTCGTCCCATTCGTCATGACTAACGCCCACTTCATTAAGATCAAAGCCAATTATTTTTTTACCGCTGGCCATCAATTTTTTAAAGAGATAAAACACTTCTTCTGTTTCAAAGCCACCCGGAACCGGGGTACCTGTATGCGGGCAAAGCTTAGGATCCAATCCATCTATGTCGAAACTAATAAATACATGTTGTGGCAACTGGGCTATTATTTCATCCACCTGGGTTTTCCAGGTTTCACCCTCGTACCTTTTACGCTTAATATCCCTATCGTAATAGGTGGAGATACGGGATGCATGCTGATTTATATAATCCCATTCTTCCTCACAAAAATCACGGATGCCAATTTGTACCAATTTTGTTAGCTGTGGTATTTCCTCCAATGCATTGTACATAATAGAGGCATGCGAATAATTGAAATTTTCATAGGCCTTACGCAGGTCGCAGTGGGCATCCACCTGTAGGATACCAAATTCAGGGTGTTTTTCAGCAATTGCTTTGTAAAATCCCAACGGCGTACTGTGATCACCACCGAGTAAGCCTACGAGCTTGCCCGATTCCAACAGACCCCTGGTTTGCTGGTAAACCCACTCATTTAAGTAAAGACTTCCTGCGTTTACCTCTTTTAAGGTTTTACACATGAATTTGTTGTCTAACACCTCTTCGCCCTCAGCGATATAATTAATGTATAATTCAGCTTCTTTCCGAAGATAATCGCTTTTCATCAGGATCTTCTTGTCAACAGGCCGCATAAAATAACCCTGCTTCCATTCATCTTTCATTTCAGGATCAAATAAATCAACCTGTATACTGGCTTTAAATACCTGCTCAGGCGACCTTGCGGTACCTGCATTGTAACTTACGGTAACCTCCCAGGGTACAGGTAAAATTACCAGGCGTGCATCTTCTTCAGCAAAAGGTAAACCAAAAATATTGTTATTAGGATTGCCTACCGTATTTGGATCAAATTGTGAAAGATCAGTCATCATATTATTTTTCGTACCTGCTTTCTTTTTAAAAAAGTAAAAGCGAAAACAAAGATACATTACCCGGTTGTAAAAGCGCTACCATACCGCTAACTTTTGCATTTCGTTATAGCTAACAAGTCGCAAACGTTGCATAATAGTCAGGATACCCGATGCCGTATTTTACCAGTGGCAGTTTATTACACTGCTTTAGTAGGCGAAGTAAATTTATAAGGGTAAATCGCAAACAATACAATTCATATTTCGTTTTATATCCACGTTGATTTTATTTTTACAATAGTTATATTGAGCAGGAATTTGTTAAAGTTTTGAGAAATTGAAATCCGCAGGCAAAATGCGGTTAATTGCCAACTTCTGAGGGTGTTTTGCGTTACCTTTGCGGCATAATTTATCACTGATGAAAAAATCCCATATAATTATTCTTGTAGCGATCGCCATTTCTATTGGCGGTTTAATTATGATGTCGGTTGATTTTTCAACTTATGATACAATTGCCACTGCAAAGCAAAAGCAGGGGCAGTTTGTTCACCTGATTGCTAAACTAGACAAATCGGTACCGCTGGACTATGATCCGGCTAAAAATCCAAATTATTTATCTTTCACCGCAATCGATAGTTTAGGTGGAAGGGCGAAGGTAGTTTACCTGAATACCAAACCCGCCGAATTGGAGCACAGCGAAAGAATTGTATTGAAAGGCAAAATGCAGGGGGAGGTTTTTGAATGCAGCGATATCCTGTTAAAATGCCCAAGTAAATACAAAGACGATAAAAAGCAATTAGAAAAAGCAGCGGTTGGGGCAAAATCATAACCAGTTTAACATCCCCCAACTTTTCCTATTACCATACGAAACAAGCAATCCGCCAACGGATTATCCAATAAATATCTCCTGCTAACATCAATGCCAGGCTAAAAATATCAATAGATTATGCAATTTGAAGGAGAACACCTGTGGATTGGCCAGGCTGGCCATTTTTTTGTTTTACTTGCCTTTACCGCCTCCCTGCTGAGTACCATTGCCTATTTTACAGCAGGTAATAAGGCATCGGCCATCGAAAAAATTGCCTGGGTGCGTTTTGCACGTATTAGCTTTTTAGTTCAGGTAGCCGCAGTGGTGTTGGTATTTTCCTCCATCTTTTACATCTGTTATAATCATTACTTCGAATACCTGTTTGGATATAAACACACCAGCAAGGAATTAGAATTTAAATATTTATTTGCTTCCATTTGGGAAGACCAGAGCGGCAGTTTCCTGCTATGGAGTGTGTGGCATTGTGTATTGGGCATCTTCTTAATGTTTAAGAGTAAAGAATGGGAGGCGCCTGTAATGTCGGTGATCAGCCTGGTGCAGCTTTTTTTAGCCATGATGATCATGGGGGTATATATTTTTGGCACCAAGATCGGCAACAGCCCGTTTGTATTAACCCGCAATGAAATAAGCGGGCCCATCTTTAGTATGCCCA
>JBBQOJ010000110.1:0-7306 GCA_038330815.1 Chitinophagales bacterium
CGGTCGCCTATTTTTAAAAAACTCATCAAGCCGCTGGAAGTACCGCCGCCACTTAACTTTTCTCCTTCGCCGCGCACACTGCTAAAGTTGGTGCCAACGCCACTACCGTATTTAAATATCCTGGCTTCCCTCACCCAAAGGTCCATGATGCCGCCTTCATTCACCAAATCATCGTCCACACTTAAAATAAAACAGGCATGTGGTTGAGGGCGCTCGTAAGCCGAAGTAGATTTTTTTAGTTGTCCATCAGTTGCATCCACATAGTAGTGTCCCTGAGGTTTGCCGCTGATGCCGTACACTTCGTACAAACCGGTGTTAAACCATTGTGGACTATTGGGTACACAAGCCTGGTTCAAAATAGAATAGGCGAGCTCGTCATAAAAAACCTGCGCATCATTTTCAGTGGCAAAATAATGAGCGCGTTCGCCCCATACCCGCCAGCAATGAGCCATGCGATGGGCCACCTGTTTAACGGAAGTTTCCCTGCCGCTGCTGCCATCGGGTTGTGGTACACCCGCTTTGCGAAAATATTTTTGTGCCAGAATATCTGTGGCAATCTGGCTCCATTGTTTGGGCACTTCCACATTGTCCATCTGGAATACTACTTCACCTGTTGGGTTCTTAATAACAGAGGTGCGATAATCGTATTCAAACATATCGTAGGGCGAAACCCCGTCTTTGGTGAATTGCCGGCTAAATTGCAGGCCCTTCGCTGTTTTTATTGGTGTTGCCATAGTAAAAATATCTAATGGGTTGTTGATAATTTTTTTTAAAGGAGGACAACGAAAATATTCAACCCCTGCCATTAAACAGCGCCATAAATATCAACAGTTGTGCATAAAAAGGTGGATAATTTTTTGATAGTTACTGGGGTAGCGGATTCGCTCCATTTAAACATTTATTAATTTCTTTTTTCAAATAAAAATGTTGGAAAATTCAATTAAACTGTTACCAAATGCCCGCCTCCCTTGCAGGAAAGATTTGGCGGATAAATGAGCTGAGATAATTGTTTTTGAAAGCATCCTGTTTCAAAAAATAAGCCATACTGACCGCGGGCAATGAACAAAATTTTATATTCACAAAACATTGCATTGCGGACACTGGCGATTAGCAAAATGAGCTACTTATCTTTAGGCAATGAAAGTGGTGATACAAAGAGTAACCCATGCCAGCGTTCATATTAACAAGGTGATGCATTCGTCCATCGGTGCCGGGTTACTGGTGTTGGCAGGTATTGAAGATGCGGATACCAGGGAAGACATTGTTTGGCTTAGCAACAAGATCGTGCACCTGCGCATTTTCGATGATGAACAGGCAGTGCCGAATAGATCGGTGAAAGAAATAGGCGGCGAAATTTTGCTGGTGAGTCAGTTTACGCTGCAGGCAAGTATTAAAAAAGGAAACCGCCCTTCGTACATCCGTGCAAGTAAACCCGATGTTGCTATACCAATGTATGAACAATTGATTGCACAACTCGAAACTGACCTGGGCAAAAAAATATCGACCGGTGTATTTGGAGCGGATATGAAAGTGAGGCTTGAAAATGATGGCCCTATAACAATTGTAGTGGATTCGAAAGACCCGGTGTAAATACCCCGCAGTAATTAATCGCGTAACACTTATCTTCATTTTACTGAAAAGGTTGCACCAAAAAAATATGGTATGAATGATATTACATTAAAGGAAGCCCAAACGAAAGTGGATGATTGGATTAAAACGGTGGGCGTGCGTTATTTCAGTGAACTGACCAACCTTGGTATACTAATGGAAGAAGTAGGTGAATTATCCCGGCTAATGGTGCGCAAATATGGGGAACAATCTTTTAAAAAATCGGATAAAGGAAAAGAACTGGCCGATGAAATGGCCGATGTGCTGTGGGTGCTGATCTGCCTGGCCAATCAAACGGGCGTTGACTTGTCAACTGCACTGGAAGAAAATTTTAAAAAGAAAAATATACGGGATGCCCACAGGCACAAAGACAATCCTAAATTATAGGCCGGCTGCCATGAAAATACGCTGTACAAGTGTGCGACGCCACTGAAGCTCCATAGTAAATCTACCGCCTGGTACAAAAAATCCCCGCTGTACCTTAACTTTGCCGCCTTATGGCAAACGAAGCAAATAATTTTCCCGAGCTGATTGCTCATTGTAAGGAGTACGGTTATATTTTTCAATCCTCCGAAATATATGATGGCCTGGCAGCTGTATACGATTACGGTCAAAACGGCGCGCAATTAAAAAAGAATATCCGCGATTACTGGTGGAAGAGCATGACCCAACTGCACGATAACATCGTGGGCATTGATGCGGCCATCTTTATGCACCCTACCACCTGGAAGGCCAGTGGCCACGTAGATAATTTCAGCGACCCGATGATCGATAATAAAGACAGCAACAAACGGTATAGGGTTGACCATTTGATTGAAGCACATGCGGAGCAGCTAAAAGCCGCCGGTAATTTGCAACTGGCTGAAAACCTGTTGACCGATATGGACGCCTTACTGGTGGCCAACGATTACGCCGGTCTGAAGCAACTAATTGAAAATAAACAGGTGAAATGCCAGGTAAGTAAAACCTGCAACTGGACGGAAGTGCGGGAATTTAACCTGATGTTTAACACCCAGATAGGAAGTGTGGCAGGTGAAAGCGATACCATTTATTTGCGTCCCGAAACCGCCCAGGGCATTTTTGTAAATTTTTTAAATGTGCAAAAAACCGGCCGGATGAAAATCCCTTTCGGTATTGCGCAAACCGGTAAAGCCTTTCGCAATGAAATTGTGGCGCGGCAGTTTATTTTCCGCATGCGGGAATTTGAACAAATGGAGATGCAGTTTTTTGTACGGCCCGGCACCCAAATGGTATGGTACAATTTCTGGAAGGAAGAAAGAAAAAAATGGCACGAAAGCCTGGGCATTCCTACCGAAAAATTACGTTTCCACGATCACATTAAACTGGCACACTATGCAGATGCCGCGCTGGACATTGAGTTTGAATTTCCGTTTGGATGGAAAGAACTGGAAGGTATTCACAGTCGCACCGACTTTGACCTTACCCAACACCAAACTTACAGCAAGAAGAAAATGCAGTACTTCGACAACGACCTGAATGAGGATGGCAAACCCTATGGCAACTACATTCCCTATGTGGTGGAAACCTCGGTTGGGCTCGACCGGTTATTCCTTACCATTATCAGCCTGGCGTATGCCAATGAAACCTGGACAAAGGAAGATGGTACCGAAGATAGCCGTGTGGTATTGCGCATACCAGCTAAAATTGCGCCCACTAAACTCGCCATTTTACCCCTGTTAAAAAAAGACGGATTACCCGAAATAGCCCGGGAACTGATGAACGACTGCAAGGGCCATTTTATGTGTTTTTACGAGGAGAAAGATGCCATTGGAAAACGTTACCGCCGCATGGATGCAGTGGGCACGCCTTTTTGTGTTACCATTGACCACCAAACAAAGGAAGACAATACGGTAACCATCCGCTACAGGGATACCATGGTGCAGGAAAGAATTCCACTGGCGGAGGTGAAAAAACTGGTACTGGAAAAAATAAGTTAATACATTACTGTTGCTACGGCAGTATACTCCTCCATTCAACTAATAGAATGGTGGAGTATTATTTTAGTAACCCATGTAAATAAACAGGGTACAATCCTGCTCCGCCATCTGTTGCGACTGTTTGCTGCCTTGACCATAGCCTTCACCCGTGTAATAACTAAACATTGGCACATTATCATAAAAGGCATGCAACAATTCCAGCAAAAAGAATGTCTTGGTTACGATTGATGAAAGTTGCCTCCTGCCGGTACTACCGGGTTTGCGACAACCTGGAGGCACTGGCTTCCACTCAAATAATTTTTATAATATTAACAAGCAGGTATATTTTCAACCATTAATTTTAAAGAAAAATCAACACGAACTTTATGAAAAAAATTTACTTAGGATGGATGCTGCTTATCGGGTGCACGTTTACCTCGTATGCACAGGAGAACGAAGAAAAAGTAACCGGGCAAAATACCTTTTATGCTGAATTGGGCGGGCCCGGCATTTTATTCTCTGCCAATTACGACCGGCGATTTACCAATTCGCACCTCGGCTTTGGTGGCCGGGTAGGTATTGGCTTTGTAAGCGATGACCTGTATGATAATATAAATTTCACCAGCGTACCAAGATCAATTATTACGGTGCCGGTGCAACTCAATTATCTTTTTGGAAAACAGGAAAGTGTGCATACGTTTGAAGTAGGTGCAGGGGTAACTTATCTCGGTCAAAAAACAGACGTCCTCGACTTTAATTCTGACCAGCAAACACAGTGGTTTGGCACCGCTTCCTTTATGTACCGCAGGCAGCCAAAAAACGGTGGTTTTAGCTGGAGGGGCGGTTTAACGCCGTTGATTGCAAAGGGGTACATTCAGCCTTTTGTCGGCTTTAGCATCGGCTATGTTTTTTAAGGTGGGTTCAACTTTTTTAATTTCGGTAAACGGGTAACGGCAACGGTTACCCGTTTCTTTTTAATACCACCGGTTCTTTCAGGTAGTCAAATATTTTTTTATACATTTCCTTCATTACCGGGTAATCCCCTGCATCGTACAGGCTATTGCTAAACTGGAATTGCATCAGGCAGCGCAGGCTATGGGCGGTGCTGTCATACTCCACCTGTCTTACATACACAATGTCTTTTTCAGGATTGGTTAGTTTAACAGATTTTGGCAAGGCATCGATGGTATAACCCGGCGGCAGGTCAATAAAAACATTTACCACCACGGAACGGCGGTACCCAAAATTGATATTGGAGAAACGGTTATCTCCCACGAAGGGATTAAAGTCGAAACCGGTAAACAGGTTCAGGGGTAAAAAATGATAGCCCCCGGAAGTATTAAGGGTGCCGGAAACTTTACATTGTTGCTCCAACGCAAGTGAGTCGTTATCTATATTACGCAATTCGGGTTCCTTGCCGGAGATGGTAGTGCCATCAACGATAAAGTGACTCCGGAGGTATTTTTCTTTGTCTGCCTTAAACGCTTTCAGCTTATCCATCCGGGCATAGTCTGCGCTGTTTACCGATACGGAACCGGCAAGCCTGCCCTGGTCATCAAGGGTTAATTGCACCAATACCTGTTCGCGGTACTGTAGCGTATCGTTGGTGATATTTACCAGTCCGCCCCGCTTACGGTTTACTACAAAGGCGGTGGTATTTAATATGGTGTGTGGTACCAGATGAGGAGGGCATGTTTTGCTGGTTGCATCGAGGTAATACTTTTTGTTACCTATCACCACGCAGGCAAACACGGAGTTAAACTGGTCGATAAAGGGATAAGCAGGATTTACCTTGCCATGAAAACGCTCACTCACCAACATGGGGTAGGCTTCCAGGCCAGCTTCGTTTAACAGATTTACCAGTAACAGGTTGATATCGCCGCTGCTACACGGTTTTTTTTGCCATGCATCCCTTACGCCCTCTATTACATATTTGCTGTACAACCCGTTCCAGGTGGTATTTTGTTGTACCTGGTGGTACACCCTTTTCATGCGTTCCTCCGGTAGGGGTAGCAGCTTTATTTCCTTTATCCTTGCTTCGGTGCCCTGGATACTTTTTTTCAATTGCCCACCAAAATCAGCCGACATGGTTAACTCCCTGGTAACTTCCTCCCAGGAGGTCATGTAGTTTTTTTTATTGTTTCCACCCATGCCATAACTACTTAGCTGGAACACCACTTTTTGAAGATAGTCACGCCGGGCATCCATGTAAGGTTCATTGCCCAGGCCCCCAATATTGGTCATCTCAAAAAACACACCCCCTTCCAGTTTATTAACAGTGATGGGTAACTCCTGCATTTTATTTACACGGTACGCAAACTCTGTGTTGGGCACTATCATGAGGGTATATTTACTTTGCAACACGGGTAGTTCCTGCTGGAAATACCAGTCTTCAAGTCCTCCATAATGCTTCATGATACTGCGGTACCTGTAGTCAATAATACTGCCTACTTTAATGTTGGGAAAGGTAAAAATCACTTCCCCAATCCGGTCGGTGGTTGCCTTGGTGAAGATGGATTTTTTTTCGAGTTTAACGATGTTTGCGCCGCCGCCGGGCTGGGGATTGATAGTGAGCCCTTCCACTGCGGTAATGTTCTCAAAATCGTCTTTTCTATAAAAAGGAATAGTCACATCGGCTTCGGAAATTCCTTTTTCTTTAAGAATTTTTATCCTGATATGATGGTTGGTAATTAACTTATGCTGTTCATCGTAGTCGGAGTGCGCCTCATGTAACAGTACCACCGCATTGGCGTCTTTATCAAAGTCTACCTGTTTTAAAGTAAGTTCCTGCTGGGATACTATACCAAAGGAAGGAAACTCCTGGGCGTAGGCGCTGCTGAGGATGAACAGATAGCAACTAAGCAGTAGGCAGATGGTTTTCATGGGTATTGAAAAGGCAATAAAGCAGTTGCCCCCGGCTATTAAGGTGATGGATAAATAATTGAATAATAAAGAAACGAATAAATACTGAAGTGCCCAACCCCCAACTACCCTTGTAGAAAGATTGCTACCAACAAACCCTCTTTCTATCCCAGGGCCTGGCTTTTAATCCACTGTTTTGTTGGTCCATTCGTAATAGGGCACTTCATCATGACTGCTACTTTCCTTTTGTTGCCAGTAGGCCTGGGTAACCACATGGCCATCGGGCGTATGCAGCAACCTGCCAAAAATAGCGTTGATGGCGTTAAACGTATAATCGGTTACGCCCACGGTAAAAGTTTCCGGTGTTGGAGGTGGAGGTGGAGGTGGTGCTCCTTCCACCGCTTTTACTACTGGCGCGGGTGCTACCTTGGGTGGAGGCGATGGTACTACCACAACAGTATAGTGGTTATGCTCCAAAAGGTTTTTCAGGAAGGCCACTCTCCCCGGGGTAACATTTTTTTCAACGATGCCACATTTAACCCCGTTGAGTTCTTCAAATTCATGATTTTTGTTGATGGCCATGTTGTAGTTGAATTATACATTAGTAAAACAAACCTCCCTGGAAGCAAGGGCAGCCAGCAAACATGCTGCTATACACTGCCTGCCAATTGAATAATATAATCATATATCCAGCTTAACAAGCCCACCAATATAATACCGGCGCCACACAACAGCATTCCCCATTTGGTAGAGGGCTGCAACATTATTTTTTCAATGGGCTGTACATTTTTATCCATAAATACCGACCGGATCACCCGCAGGTAATAATAGAGGGAAATGATCAGGTTTAATGCTGCAATGATGATAAACAAATAATTGCCTTTGGCTGCACCCGCGGT
>JBBQOJ010000111.1:0-7302 GCA_038330815.1 Chitinophagales bacterium
CCAAACCGCTCCCACATTTCTGAAAAAAATAAAAAAGGCAGGGCTTTCGGATGCTTGCGGTTTGCTGGCATAGTTATGTTTGTTGCGGCATCAATGGCCACTTTAGTGTAATGATTACTGTTAGTTAACCCTTCCCTTTAAGCAAATAAGCCGGCATTGAATTGCACCGGTTGACGGATAATAGCTGGCTTCTTTTGGGAAAAGTAGGGTACCAATTCACCGGTGATTGTTTATCAAAGACTGTCCTGGTTGCGTTTCATCGCTATTTTATAAAGGATATAGGCCATCGCTGCAAAAAATAACACGCCCAATAAATAATAGCCAGGCGTGGTGAGCGCAGTGGACAGCGAATGCTCCATGGATACCATTTTTAAAAAGCGATCGCCACCATCACTGCCCGACAGGAAGGCGATGATAACACCGGCCACGGCACCACCAGCCACCAAACCGGTAGCAAAAAGACTTCCCTTACCCAATTCATCTTCCTCCGGGTTAACCTCAATATGTTGTTTTTTCTTTCGCATATCCACCAACCCCTTAATGGCACCTCCTATAAAAATGGGCAGGGTAGTTGACAAGGGTAAATAGGCGCCCACCGCAAAACTCAGCGATTTGATACCACAGAGTTCCATTACCACGGCTACAAAAACGCCCACAAATACAAACTGCCAGTCGAGGTTAAACGAAAGTATTCCTTTAATAAGCGTTGCCATCAGGGTGGCTTGCGGGGCCGGGTATTTTTCGGTGCCAATGGCATGTTGTATACCCTGGGAAAGCATTTCACTGGTAGGTTTATCAAGGTATTTTATGGTAACCCCAATAACAATGGATGAAACAATGGCGCCAATAAAAAGGGCGATCTGTTGATTGCGTGGCGTAGCGCCCACAATGTAGCCACTCTTCAAATCCTGCGATGTTGCACCGGCATTGGCGGCGGCGATACAAATCATTCCACCTACCACCAGCACCAGGGGTTCATACGCACTGCCCGTCCAGCCCACGGCCATAAAAATCAGGCTGGTACCCATTACCGTGGCAATGGTCATCCCGCTGATGGGGTTGTTAGAGGAGCCAATCAATCCCACAATCCGGGAAGACACCGTTACAAATAGTGCCCCGAAAATAATTACCAGTATACCAATCAATAATTTTTGTAAAATGCTGTCACCAGGTACCTGCGGCAACAGGGCAATCAATGCTACCAGGGCCAGGCTGCCGAAGGCCACTACTTTTATATCGAGGTCTTTTTCGGTTCTCAATGTTATGTTGGATTCGGCTTCGGCATTGTTATTTTTAACGGAACTTACACTTCCCTTAATGGATTTAACAATGGTAGGAATGGTTTTAAACAGGGTAATAATTCCACCGGCTGCTACCGCCCCGGCACCAATCTGCCGGATAAAAGCGTAATAAATAGCCGCAGGAAAATCATTGAAGCTATGGGCCCCAGCGTTCCAGCCACCTTTGCCGCCATCGGTTCCTATGTTTGCCAGGTAACCAAGTTTAACCAATTGCAACGCGATGGTGTCTGCCGGCACCACGGTGGCCAACAGCGGGATCAATACCAGCCAGCTAAGCACACCACCAGCCACCAAAACGCCGGCAATGCGGGGGCCGATGATATAACCCACCCCAAGATATTCCGGCGTAATTTCACCACTCACCTGTGCAGAAGGGAAAAATTTATTGATCTGTTTGGTGGCATATACCGGCGTTTCGGCAATTACATGTAATATTTTTTGGAGTATGGCATAACCAAAGGCCACTCCCAGCCCCCAAAAAGCGGTACGGGCAAAATCACCACCTTTCTCACCTGCTTTCAATACATCACCGCATGCTGTTCCTTCTGGGTAAGGCAGGGTGGCGTGTTCATTTACAATCAGGGCTTTTCGCAAAGGAATCATCAATAAGGTACCCAGCATACCGCCCACAATTGCCAATATTAGTATAGTGAGGTAATTAAAGTAGGCAGCGCTATCAGGCGATGAAAGAAAGAGGAAACCGGGAAGTGTGAAGGAAACGCCGGCAGCGATACTTTCCCCGGCACTACCCGTTGTTTGAATGATGTTGTTTTCCAGGATGGTTGTCTTAAAATATTTCCTGCCAAGGGTGATCGCAATTACCGCGATGGGAATGGAGGCGGATACGGTGAGACCGGCTTTTAAGGCAAGATAAACGGTGGCAGCGCCAAAAATTACACCAAAAAGGCTTCCCAATAAAATGGATTTCACCGTTAATTCCTTCATAATGGTTTGCGGCGCCACAAAAGGATAGAAGGCTTTTTTCTCAATCATTCAGCGTTGGTTTTAAGTAAGGAAGATAAACAGAAAAGGCGACACATTACTGCATCGCCTTCCTTTGAAAATAAAGCACATCAGGCAGTGCCTGTTTTGTCTTTTAATATTTGGTTGAGCGATTTTATCCTGGAGTAAATCAGGATACCCCCGATAAAGGCGGCGATCACTAAAACAAGAAAGAATATTTTTTTATCAGTGAAGTCATCCCAGAAACTGGTCATCACCCCCGCAATTTTTCCACCGATGGAAGTGGATAAAAACCATCCACCCATCATTAACGCGGTCAACCGGGCGGGTGCCAGTTTGGATACGAGCGATAAACCGATGGGACTAAGAAAAATTTCACTGATGGTAAATACAAAGTAGGTGCCCCAAAGCCAGGCGGGGGCGGCTTTAAAGCCATAGATAGAAGGTACCGACATTACCGCAAATACCATTACCAATGCCGATAAACCTGAGATAAAAAGCGCCATGCCAAATTTGGAAGCAGTAGTGGGTTCCTTGTTGCGTTTGCGCAGGTAGTCGAAAAAAGGAACGAAGAAGAGTGTGAGTAATACAATAAACAAGGGGTTGATGGATTGGAACAATTCGGTATTGGCCAGTTTAACGTCGCTGCCCTGCGGCCATTCTTCCTTTGGCACATTATTAAAATAAGGATCGGGGCCCATCACCTGTACCACATTGCCCGAATCATCCTTCACATTTACAAAATGCTCATCCACTTTATTCACCAGTCTTGGTGTATCGGTTACCGTTTGCAACATCCCCAGTTTACCTGCAAAATTTTCGGTGGTGGTCGATACGGTACGGTCGGTATGCTTCTCTGCCCACAACGTCAAGCCGGTAGAATTTTGATTGTAAATGGTCCAGAAAATGATAGAAATGGTAAAGATGAACAACAGGGAGCCAATACCTTTTTTATCCTGGCCCTGTGCTTTAACATACAACGATACATAAAAGGCAACAATGGGTATACAGGCAAATATAAAGGCATCATTGGCAGGGCTGCCCATCAGCGTAGTGCCAAATATTTTCAGCGGAACAATCCAGCCTATGACGGCTGCGATGATGGCTGGAAAAAACACGTATAAAAAAATTTTGGAAAGTGGCATATCTTCTGCCTGCACCGGCTTCTTTATATCGCCCATCTTTACATGCTTCAGGTTAAGCGCGAGGATAATCATACCGATAATCAGGCCCACCCCTGCAGCGCCAAACGCGTAGCCCCATCCATAATTGTTACGCAGGTAAGCTGCCACAAAATTGCACACAAAGGCACCGATGTTGATGCCCATATAAAAAATATTATACGCGTTGTCTTTTAACGGCTTCAAATCTTCCCGGTTGTAAATATTACCCAATACGGTGGAGATATTGGGTTTAAAAAATCCATTGCCAATAATAATCAGCGCAAGGGAAATAAACATGGCCGTGTTGCCGGGCAGGGAAAGGCCAAAATAACCCGCCGACATCAGGATACCTCCTAAGAATACAGAATTGATATAGCCGAGGTACCGGTCGGCAACCAGGCCGCCGATAAAGGGAGTAAGATAAACAAGGGCAATAAAACTACCCACAATATCAGCACCCACATTTTGAGATAAACCTTTACCGCCGGTATTCAAATCTATCATGTAAAGAAATAAAATGCCCACCATCAGGTAGTAAGCAAACCGTTCCCACATTTCTGTAAAAAACAATATGTACAATGCCTTGGGGTGTTTACCGCTTCTTACAATTTCATTCATACAGGTTTATTTACAGTTAATATTGATTTTAATCCCTCAAAGTAGTAAATTTCTTTTACCAAAAACAACTGCGCACCTTTCTAATTTTAAAAATCATTCATATGGCATAGCCGTTTATAAAATTATTATGGTAAACTGTAGCAGGAACTTTAATTTCGTCGAAATAAGCTTTTACTCAATTACTATCACAACCCCCCTTCTTTCATGAACATCCTTTTAATCGGTGCAGGTGGACGCGAACACACATTGGCCTGGAAGTTAAAGCAGAGTACCCTATGTAAACAGTTATTCATTGCACCCGGTAATGCCGGTACCGCCAAAGTGGGCACCAATGTGCCACTGGCCACTACCGATTTTAATGGGCTGGCCCTTTTTTGCAGTGAGCAAAATGTAACCATGATCATCGTAGGGCCCGAGGAGCCACTGGTAAAAGGAATATATGATTATTTTAAAACCAATCCACTCACCGCACATATTCACGTAATCGGCCCTTCACAGGAAGCAGCGCGGCTGGAAGGTAGTAAGGGCTATGCCAAGGCATTTATGCAACGGCACGGCATACCTACTGCAGGGTACCGGGAATTTGATGCAGCCAATTTTGATGAGGGCATTCAATATATCCGCAACCATACGTTACCGATAGTGCTAAAGGCCGACGGACTGGCTGCGGGTAAAGGCGTAGTCATCTGTAACAACCACATTGAAGCATTGGCAGAATTTGAACTAATGATTCAGCAGGCCAAATTCGGTGAAGCAAGCAAGCGGGTGGTCATTGAAGAATTCCTTGATGGCATCGAGTTAAGCATGTTTGTGTTAACGGATGGAAAAAACTATGTGCTGTTGCCCGAAGCCAAGGATTACAAACGCATTGGCAATGGTAATACCGGTCCGAATACAGGAGGTATGGGTGCCGTTAGCCCGGTGCCATTCGTTGATGAGGCCTACCTGCAGAAAGTAAAAACGGCCATTGTGGAACCCACCGTTGCCGGTTTGCATAGTGAACAGCTCGATTATAAAGGAATAGTGTTTATCGGGTTAATCAATGTTAACAACGAACCTTTTGTTATTGAATACAACTGCCGCTTTGGCGATCCGGAAACAGAAGTGATTATTCCCCGCCTGGAGAACGACCTGGTGGAACTGTTGCTCGCTGCCTCTACCCAACGCTTGCAGGAGGTGACGATCGTTACCAACCCAAAAACAGCAGTCACCGTCGTTGCCGTAAGCGGAGGCTACCCTAACGATCATGCACTGGGAATGGAAATACACGGGTTGGAAGCTACCCGGCTGGAGGGGACTTATATATTTCATTCCGGTACCAAACAGGAAAATGGCAAAGTGCTCACCAATGGCGGCAGGGTGTTGGCGATAACCTCGCTGGGAGGCAATATCAGCGAAGCGGCCGAGCAATCCAATTATATGCTTGACCAGCTTTTTTTTGAAGGCATTTATTTCAGGGATGATATCGGCTTTGAATTTAGATAAACGGGTGATGCACCTGGTTGGTATAGCAGTTAACCAGGTGCCGTAATTGATAGCTGGGTAGCTAAACACCCTGTTTGCGCCCGGCGATATAGCCGTCGGCAAAGGCGCACGGGCCAACGGTTTGCCAATACAAATTATTGAGAAATAAAGATATTGCCGTTGTTAATTCAAATAAATTACGTCAACTTTGCCCAATTATTTACATTCGATTTTTCTCTTTATAAACTATGGGCCTTTTTAATTTTTTCACGCAGGAAATTGCAATGGATTTGGGTACTGCGAATACCCTGATTATATTCAACGATGAAGTAGTAGTGAATGAACCTTCTATAGTTGCACTTGATAGAAACAATCCTAAAAACATATTGGCGGTGGGTAAAAAGGCATTGATGATGCATGAAAAAACCCACGAAAGTATCAGGACCGTTCGGCCATTGAAAGATGGCGTAATTGCTGATTTTAATGCGGCAGAGTTAATGATCAGGGAGATGATTAAAATGATTTATCCCAAAAAGCCCTTGTTTGCACCTAGTTGGCGGATGATGATCTGTATACCCAGTAGCATTACCGAGGTGGAAAAGCGTGCGGTGAGGGATAGTGCCGAACAGGCCGGTGCCAAAGAAGTTTACCTCATTCATGAGCCGATGGCCGCTGCATTGGGTATTGGTATCGATGTGGAAGAACCGGTGGGCAACATGATTATAGATATTGGGGGTGGTACCACCGGTATTACCGTAATTGCCCTGGCTGGTATTGTATGCGACCAAAGTATTCGTATCGCCGGCGATGAATTTACAGCAGATATTATGGAAGCCCTGCGCAGGTACCATAGTTTATTAATTGGGGAACGTACCGCCGAGCAAATCAAAATCCAGGTAGGCGCAGCGATGAAGGACCTGGAGAACCCGCCTGATGACATCCCGGTGAATGGCCGCGACCTTGTTACCGGTATCCCCAAGCAAGTGTTTGTTAGTTACCAGGAAGTGGCAGAGGCGTTGGACAAAAGTATTTTCAAAATTGAGGAGGCTATTCTTAAAGCCCTTGAAACCACACCACCCGAACTGGCAGGCGATATCTACCGCCGCGGTTTATACCTTACTGGTGGTGGGTCGTTATTAAGGGGGCTCGATAAACGCATCGCTGCAAAAATTAAGTTACCAGTGCATGTGGCAGACGATCCGCTGAAAAGCGTAGTGAGGGGAACAGGAATCGCCTTAAAAAATTATGATAAGTACCCATTTGTAATGCGGTAATTGACAGGCAAATTAAACGGGCTTCAATAGGCAAAGTTCTTTTGTATGAAGACTTTTCTACATTTTTTCAGTTCAGTTTTCTCCTCCCGGAGAAGGCCAGGAGGGGCATGGTATGCGTAACATTTTCCTTTTTATAAGGCGGTATTTCAACTTTTTATTATTATTGGTGCTGCAGGGTATCAGTATCTACCTGATAGTCACCTATAACAGCTACCACAACGCCGTTGGCTCGGGTTTTATGAACGAGTTGACAGGGAAAATAAACACCCAGTACAACAGGATTGATTATTATTTCCAGTTAAAGAAAACCAATGAACAATTGTCGAAAGACAACGAGCGGTTGCGTAACCAACTGGCCACTAACTTCGAAAGCCCTGATACCACTACCCGGCAGGTAACTGACTCAATTCCCTACGACACCCTCGGCAATAAACGGAAATGGCTTTACCTTTCTGCCAAAGTAGTATCAAGTTCTGTGTCTGCACAAAATAATTTTATTGTATTGGGTAGGGGT
The DNA here is from genome assembly GCA_038330815.1 of Chitinophagales bacterium. GTDB lineage: Bacteria > Bacteroidota > Bacteroidia > Chitinophagales > Chitinophagaceae > Ferruginibacter. Next base: position 7,298 of record JBBQOJ010000111.1, read on the forward strand.
GCTGC
>JBBQOJ010000112.1:0-7282 GCA_038330815.1 Chitinophagales bacterium
CGTGGCCGGATTGTTTGTGTCCCTGACCAGGGAAACCACTGATATCCAGGCTTTCCTTAAACTACAGCAAATGAATACCCCGGTGATCTTTGTAGACCGCGTACCGGATACCGATACCTGCAATAAGGTTTGCCTGGCAGATGCCCTGGCGGCAAAAATAGCCGCTGAGGCATTGGTGGCAGCGAATAAACAACACGTGCTTGCACTTTTTGGACACCCCAATTTATCCATCTCCAGGAAAAGGCTGGCCTCTTTCCAGCAAACTTTCGCCGCCATTTCACCGCAAACCAGGTTGGAGATAGGTTATCCCTTCAACCGGGAAGAATCGAAAAAAATTACCCTTAATGCACTTAAGGCACCGATGCGGCCGGATGCCATTTTTTGTATGAGCGACCTGGTATTGGTAGGCGCGATGCAGGCTGTGTACCAAATGGAATTAATTGTGCCCGGTGATATTGGTGTCATCACCATCAGCAACGGTTTTATTCCTACCATTTACAACCCGCCAATTACCTACGTTGAAACCAGCGGTTACAAACTCGGTAAACTGGCATTTCAAAGAATGGTAAGTTGTTTAAGTGGCTATACTTTTTTACAGGAAGTGATACTTGACTCCGTTCTTGTGAAAGGAGGCTCATTATAACGCTGCCTTACTCAATAAAATTCAAAAAAATATTCCATATGGAACAGTTAATTACCGGTATTCATCATGTAACCGCCATTGGTAGCAATGCGCAGCAGAATCTTGATTTTTATGCCGGGATACTCGGCCTGCGGTTGGTAAAGAAAACCGTCAACTTTGATGCGCCGGAAGTGTATCATTTTTATTATGGGGATGAAGCCGGCAACCCTGGAAGCATCCTTACCTTTTTTCCGTATGAAGGGCTGGTTAATGGACGGCACGGCAAAGGGATGCTGAATAGCACTGCATTTTCGGTAGCGTTGGCTTCACTGGATTTCTGGATGCAGCGATTGACAAGGTTTGGAGTGGCCTTTAAACAACCAACGGAAAGATTTGCAAAAGAAGTGGTAGTGTACTTTGAAGACAAAGACGGGCTGGGACTGGAGCTGGTATTTAACGATGCGGATACGCGTAACGGCTATGCCAATGGTTATATACCCGCAATACATGCCATCAGGGGCATTCACAATGTAGAGATATGGGAAGAGGGCTATGAGCGTACAGCAGCACTGCTTACCGGGCAACTCGATCACCGGTTGGTAGCAGAAGCAGGCAACCGGTTTCGTTTTGCAGCTACCAATTCACCCGGTAATTTTGTAGATATCATTTGTTCGCCGGATAGCCTGAAAGGGCTTGCCGGAAGTGGTACCGTACACCACCTCGCTTTTAGCACCCCCAATGCCACTACCCAGGAAGCGCTGCGGTTAAAAATTGTACAACGCATGTTGAATCCAACACCGGTGCTCGACCGTACCTATTTTACTTCCATCTATTTTCGTGAACCCGGCGGCGTATTATTTGAAGTGGCCACTGCCGGCCCCGGTTTTTCCTTAGATGAGGCACCCGAGCAATTGGGTGTTGGGCTGATGCTGCCACCCAGGTATGAGGCTGACCGGAAGGCACTTGAAGATAAATTACCCGCTGTACAACTTTCGACCCACGGTTTTGCCTGATGAGCTGTTATCATCACCGTACATATTTATCTGATCCAATAGGATGAACAGTAAGCCTGAGGCATACCTCCCTGAACATTACAACCAAATTGTTTGCCCGCCCTGTTGCAGGTCTTCCTCATTCATCCCATATATTGGTTAAAACGGGCATCATTGGGGTAGTAATCCGGTTGGCTGTATATTTGTTCACTTAACGCTGTTAGTGTACAAGTTGTAGTATATTTTTCATCCCATTGTTTCACCTGTTACTTAAAGCAGGGAGACGATGACAGTTAAATCATCAAGCGTATGTTTAAATTAAGCGTAATTATCGCCAGCAACCGGCCTGGCAGAAAAGGGCCCATAATTGCTTCCTGGATATATGAACTTGCCAGGGAAAATTCTGCTTTTGAAACCAACCTGCTCGACCTGGCCATCATCAACTTACCCTTTTTGGATGAACCAAAACATCCCATGATGCAACAATACGAGCATGAGCATACAAAAAACTGGAGCAAGCTGGTGGGGGCTTCGGATGCTTTTATCATCGTAACCCCAGAATATAATTTTGGATTTCCAGCTTCCATAAAAAATGCCCTCGATTTTTTATACAAGGAATGGAATTTTAAACCTGTGGCCTTTGTAAGTTATGGCGGATTGGCCGGTGGCACAAGGTCGGTTCAAATGCTAAAACAGGTAGTAACCGCGCTTAAAATGATGCCTGTTACGGAAGCGGTTCATCTTCCTTTCTTCACTCGCCACATCAATGCAGAAGACCATTTTGTGCCCGACGAAGCCGCTCAAAAAGCTGCCGGCACTATGATGCAGGAATTGTTGAAATGGACCGGTGCCCTGAAGGAGATGCGAAAATAAGTTGCAAAATATTTCGATGAATTGCCGGTGATTACGTCGTAAATTTGAAGCGTTCGGCGATTTTGGTGGCGTTGTGGTAAAAGAATACCTCCTCCATCAATTTTTTACCTGGATAACCAACTTTCGGGTACGCGCTATTATCACTAAATTACAGGCATGCATCAATCATCATCCGGTGACAAAATACTTTCCATCGACATCGGAGGTTCACATATCAAGGCCACTATTCTAAATAGCCGCGGTGAATTACAGATCGGCTTTCAAACAGTGGATACGCCGGTGTTGCCAGGTCCAAAAAAATTGATCGCTGCCCTGCGCAACATTGTGCATAAATTTCCGGAATACGATAAAGTGTCAGTAGGCTTCCCGGGTTATGTAAAGGAGGGTATGGTATATTCGGCACCCAGCCTGGCTCCCTCTAAATGGAATGGAATTAACCTGCGCCAAATGCTGGAGGAAGATTTTAGTTGTCCCGTTGCAGTGGTAAATGATGCAGATATGCAGGGCCTGGGCATCATTAGTGGAAAGGGATTTGAAATGGTACTCACCCTGGGTACCGGGTTGGGGTCTTCCCTTTTCCTAAACGGTACCCTGTTGCCACATCTTGAACTTTCCCAGCATCCCATAACAGGGGGAATGATTTATGATCAATACATTGGTAAAAAGGCGTTGCTGGAACTGGGCGTAAGTGAGTGGAATCAACGCTTGCAATATATGCTGCGGTTATTTAAAACAGTATTTAATTACGATCACCTTTACATTGGTGGGGGTAACTCAAGGGCAATCAATATACCCCTTGAAAGCAACATAAGTTTGGTAACCAACGAAGACGGGATTAAGGGTGGTGCCAAGCTTTGGCTGGCAGAGCAACACCCACATTCAAAGCAATTGATTGTTTGATACAGCAATAAAAAAATCGATGTTGTGGTAACAAAGGGGGAGGTTGCCGATTAATATAATTGGAATCAATAACCACCCTTACTGCTTTTTTTCAACAATAGCAATAACCGAAAATGGTAACCTTTAAATCGCAATATCGTTAGTTAGTAATTTCAAATGGCGGGTGGGGACGCCCCCCACGGGTAATGGACAACCTTAACTAAAAAACATTATTTTAAAACTTTTTATAGTATGCAAAATTCAAATCACCTGTTGGAGGAACTGGCCATCAATACGGCCAGGGTGTTATCTATCGACGGTGTTCAGCAAGCCAATTCGGGACATCCCGGGTTGCCTTTGGGCGCAGCTGCGATGGCACACGTATTATGGGCCCACCAAATGAAGTATAATCCAAACAATGCCCACTGGCCCAACCGCGATCGCTTTGTTTTGTCGGCAGGGCACGGCTGCATGTTGCAGTATAGTTTTTTGCACCTTACCGGATACCATGTTACCATTGACGACCTGAAAAATTTCAGGCAGTTGCATAGCAAAACGCCAGGGCACCCCGAGTATGGTTTGCTGGACGGTATTGAAGTTACTACCGGTCCGCTTGGCCAGGGTTTTGCCAATGGGGTAGGCATGGCGATTGCAGCACATCACCTCGCAGCGCGTTTTAACAGGCCCGGGTACACGCTGTTTAATTATCATATTTATGCCATTTGCAGCGACGGTGATATGATGGAAGGAGTTACATCGGAAGCTGCTTCCCTGGCGGGCCATTTGCAGTTGGGCAATATTATTTATCTCTACGACGATAATCATATATCCATTGAAGGTGATACGGCGATCACTTTTGATGAAGACGTAGCGCTTCGTTTTGAAGCCTACAACTGGCATGTACAGGTACTGCCCGATGGAAATGATACAAAAGCATTGATGGAAGCAATTGATAACGCCAAAGCGGAAACCAGTCGCCCGTCACTAATAAAAGTGCGTACCCATATTGGTTTTGGCAGTCCTAATAAAGTAAACACAGCAGGTGTACATGGTTCGCCCCTGGGTGCCGACGAGGTTAAACTGGTAAAACAGGGATTTGGGTTTGATCCTGAAAAATCGTTCCAGGTACCGGAAGCGGTAAGCGCCTTTTACAGGGCCGCCGGTGAAAGGGGAGTAGTAATGGAATACCGTTGGAATGAAATGTTTGCTTCTTACAAATTGCAGTTTCCGGACCTTGCTGCCAGCTACGAACAAGGTAACCACGGTATCTTACCCGACAAGTGGGAGGAACAACTCCCGGTATTTGAACCCGTGAAAGGCGGTATGGCCACCCGCAAGGCATCCGGAAAAGTACTGAATGCCATTGCAGCATACCTCCCCGGGTTAATTGGCGGATCGGCAGATCTTTCTCCCTCTACGGATACCCACCTCGACAAATATGATTCATTTTCTGCTACCAACAGGGGCGGGCGAAATTTTCACTTTGGTATACGGGAACATGCCATGGGCGCAGTGTTGAATGGAATGGCCCTTACCAAAAACATTATTCCTTATGGCGCCACCTTCCTGATTTTTTCTGAGTACATGCGCCCACCCATACGCCTGGCCGCGATTATGAAAATACGCGCCATCTTTGTTTTTACCCATGATAGTATTGGCCTGGGGGAGGATGGCACCACACACCAACCGGTGGAGCAATTGATTTCACTTCGTTCCATACCCAACCTGTTGGTAATCCGGCCGGCAGATGCCAATGAAACCGTCCAGGCATGGCGGGTAGCCATTGAACATAAAACGGGGCCGGTGGTAATTGCATTAACCCGTCAGAACCTGCCCGTCATCGACCAACAACATTTTTCAAAAGCCACCGGGCTGGAAAAAGGGGCCTATATCCTGGCGGGTGATGGCGCCGATCCTGCGGTGATACTTATTGGTACCGGTTCGGAAGTGTCGCTGATTTTGGACGCACACCAGCAACTGGCTAAGGAGGGTATCAATGCAAGGGTGGTAAGCATGCCTTGCTGGGAATTGTTTGAAAAACAAGACGCTGTCTATCGCGAAAAAGTATTGCCCAAAGCCATTAAAAAAAGGCTGGCAGTGGAAGCAGGATCTACCCTGGGCTGGCATAAATATGTTACCGATGAGGGAGCCATCATAGGCATGACGGGTTTTGGCGAATCAGCGCCGGCAGAAGCATTGTTCCAGCTTTTTGGCTTTACGGTGGAGAACATTGTAGCTACCGCAAAGCAGTTAATTGCAAAGGGCTGATACTTCACCCATGTAAAAATATTTTATCACCATACATCAAATCAATAGCAATGACTATAGGACTAGCAGCCGATCATGGCGGTTTTGAATTAAAAGAAAAAATCCACAGCTACCTGTTATCACAGGGCCACGATATTAAAGATTTTGGCGCTACAGAAATTAATAACACAGACGATTTTCCCGATTATGTTGTGCCCATGGCAAGGGCCGTTGCCAGCAGGGAAGTGGAACGTGGTATCGCAGTCTGTGGTAGCGGAGTAGGCGCATCAGTGGCCGCCAACAAAATAGCAGGGGCAAGGGCCGCACTTATCAATGATCACTACTCGGCCCACCAGGGGGTAGAGGATGACGACCTGAATATTCTTTGCCTGGGTGGCAGGGTAACCGGTTACATGATTGCCCAGGAGTTGGTACGAAGTTTTTTGAACGCCCGTTTTAAAGGGGAGGAGCGGCATCTTCGCCGGCTGGAGAAAGTTAAACAACTAGAAAAATAATTGATACATTTAGAGATGGTAAAAACTAGTGTTCACCAGTTGCACCAGCATGGTCAAAGCAGCTGGCTTGATTTCATTGACAGGGGCATCATGGCAAGTGGTGAGTTGAAACGCCTGGTGGAGGAAATGGGTATAAGGGGAGTTACCTCCAACCCGGCCATCTTTGAAAAAGCCATTACCAGTAGCAACGATTATAAAGACGATATCAACCGCTTAAGTGGCCATGATTTGAGTGAGGAGGACATTTTTTACCAGATGGCCGTGGAAGATATCCGGCGCGCTGCAGATATACTAACCCCCCTGTATGAAGAAACAGGAGGAGCAGATGGTTATGTAAGTTTAGAAGTGTCACCCCATTTGGCCAACAACACGGAAGCCACGGCCGGCCAGGCTTTTGAGCTATGGAAAAGCCTTCGCAGGCCAAATGCCATGATAAAAATTCCGGGTACCACCGCGGCGCTCACTGCCATTCGGCGCGCCACCCGGGAAGGTATTAATACCAATGTAACCCTGCTATTTGATATTAATAGATATGAGGACATTACTGATGCTTATCTCTCCGGCCTGGAAGACCGGTTAAAAAATGGCCAGCCCATTGATCATGTGGCTGCTGTAGCCAGTTTTTTCCTTAGCCGCATTGATGTATTGATTGATCCAATACTGGAGAAAAAGGGCCTGGGGCAGTTGAAAGGAATGGTAGCTATTGCCGCAGCAAAAAAAGCCTATGCCATTTACCAGCGGGTGTTTTCGGGTAGCCGTTTTAAGAAGCTGGAAGAGAAGGGCGCCCGGCCGCAGCGGTTGCTGTGGGCCAGTACCGGTAGCAAAGATCCATCTTTTTCTGACGTGAAATACGTAGAAGCATTGGTAGGTGAAAACACAGTAAATACCTTAACCATGGATACCCTATTGGCCTTTATCGACCATGGTAAAGTGAAGGATACCCTGCAGCAAGGCTTACAGAAGGCAGAACAGGTTTTTGAACAGGTAAAGGCAGCCGGTATTTCGATGGAAGCCCTTGCCTCCCAATTGGAAACAGCCGGTATTCAAAAATTTATACAGGCTTATGATCAGTTATTAAAGGCCATTGCCCAACAACAAAAAAAAGTAAAAGCATAATCAATGGATAGTTCAACCTTAAAAGTATTGTTCCTGGA
>JBBQOJ010000113.1:0-7240 GCA_038330815.1 Chitinophagales bacterium
GGAGGTAAAAGAGAAAAAGCCAAATTCTTACCTGATTTCAACTACACTTACCAAAGTACTATCCTCCGGCAGTGCAATGGGACAGGAAATGAAATTCGATTCTGATAAAAAAGAGGACCTCGATAGCGAAACAGGGAAAGCATTTAAGGATCAATTGAACGTTAGTATGGAAGCCGAATATAATGAAAATGCCCAGGTGATTAATGCTGTTAAAAAAGAGGCTACCACTACTTCCGATAACCAAATGATGGATATGATGAAGAAATTTGCCGGTGCCTCCGGTGCCGATTTAGACGGCGCAAGTGCTGCTTTTACAATCATCCCTGCCGGTAAAAAACCAGGTGACACCTGGTCTGATTCACTAATCACAGATGCGGTAAAGACATACACTACATATACATTTAAAGCATTAGACGGAAAAAATGCAACCATCACGAGTAGCGGAAAACAGGTTACTAAAATGAAGGTGGAGCAGCAAGGCATGGAAATCAATGTAAGTATGGACGGTACCCTGTCATCTGAAGGAATTATTGATATTAGCACCGGGTTAATAAAACAAAAAACGTCCACCTTAAATGGAGTCAGTACAACTGAAATAATGGGACAAACAATACCTGGTACTACAAAAGTAACAACGGTGACAACCGTAAAAACGATTTAAGTCTTTGAAAAATCCTTTATGAAGCGTTGTTCTTTTTGAACAGCGCTTTTTTATTGTCTTTAACAGCTTATCGAAAAATTGTAAGGTGGCATTCACCTACCAATTTAACTTGTACAGTTTGCACTATCCTTTGTAAGCCATCATGTTCTACGTTGTAACCACCAATACCCTGCGCTTAGGGAAATACAAAGCAATCCAATAATCCACCACAATACATAATAGCCGTACTGTTCCGCCACCTGCGAACCGAAATAAGGCCCGATGGTTTGGGCAGTAGACCAGGCTACGGTGTATAATGCCGCATACTGTCCCCTGTTTTGCCGGTTGGTGCGGGCTATCCAATAGCTATTCATAAACGGCATGGCAATGATTTCACCCAGGGTGATAAAAAACATCGACAACATCGCTAGTACCATCGCATTGGCGATGGGAAGGGTTAGCATTAGGTAGGATACACCAATCAATACGACCCCGCCGGCCATATAGTGAGTTACCGGCCGACGCCCCTCCAGTTTAAAAACGATGATCATTTCAAACCCGGCAATCAACAGGCCATTGATGGCCATGTTTATGCCAATAAACGATTCAGAAAGATGCAGTTCCGATTTATAAAAAACCGGCAGGGTGGTGAATAACTGAAAAAAGCAGACGGCAAACAAAATCTTAATACCGATAAAGATCAGGTAGGTTTTGTCTTTATATACTGAGTTGTCCCTTGCATTCTTTACCTGCTCCACCGTATGCGGCTCATCCTCCTTATTTTTAGCGGGGGCCAGGACAAAATATAGTAGGATGGCCGCGCTGATATTGGTGATCCCATCCACCCAAAATAACAATTCGTATTTATAGCCGGCAATGAAACCGCCCATGGCACTACCAAATGCCCATCCCAAATTGATGGCCAGGCGGTTGAGTGAATAAGAACGGGTGCGATTGATATCCTTACTATAATGGGCAATCGCCACTGCATTGGCCGGGCGGAAGGCTTCATTCACCATGCTGAGGAAAAAGGTAGTGACGCAGATGGCGCCGTAAGTTTTCATCTGCCCCAATATAATAAACATAATGCCGCCGCCAAACAAGGTAAAAAGCTGCACCTGGTAGTGGCCAATTTTATCCGTAACACGGCCGCCGGCCAGCGCGCCCACAATAGCGCCTGCCCCAAACAAACTCATCACAAAGCCAGCCTTTCCAATGCCTACTCCCAACGATTGTGTAAGGTACATTGTCATAAAAGGGAGTACCATGGTGCCACTACGATTAACCAACATTACCAATGATAGCCACCAGGTATTGCGCGACAAACCCCCATAAGAATTTTTATATAAAGCGATGGCAGTACCAAACATATGCAATAATACAAATGTATTTTTTTGCCAGGGCCTATAAAACTGCCCCCCGGCAGGCGTACACTTTTGCTCATGCCTTTTTTTGTTGAATCGGCCAGGTGCATTCACCCACTAAAATAATCCTGCTCCTCTTGGGTGGCAGTAATGGCTATAGCTGCGCTGCCTCGCATATTAATACTGGAACCTGGCGACCGGTTGCGTCAATAACTTTTTTCTCTGCCTTTGTAATTGATCGTTGTAGGCATACCCTGGAAAACGCTTTCGAAAGGAGGGGGAAGTTTAGTCAGTTTTCGTAGTTGGGTATCCATCCAGGCACCATCGATGGTTATTACCGCCGCCAGTACACCTTCGCTTTTGGTGATTTCATGCACCATGGTCCATCGGGAAAAGTCTTCATTTGCTTTGTCGAGCATTTGGTTGATGGTTAAGGTGTCTCCAAATTTAATTTCTTTCCTGAACAGGCATTCCTCCCTCAAAAGAATGGGGCCAATACGATGTTGCAACATGATTTCTGGTGTTAAGCCCTGCGTGTTCAGGAAACTCACACGGCAGTAGGCACCTAAATCGTAATAAGCGGAATGCCGAAGGTGAAAGTTGGGGTCAAGGTCGCTCCATCTTATCTCGGGATGCAACTCGTGTTTTTCCATGGGGGTTGTTTGATACAAATGTAAAATAAAAAGTACCCGGCTACAGGTACTTTTTATTTATCAGCCCCTGCATTCTTTTGTTGGGGTTAATTTTAACCAGTTGATGTTCCCCGCTGGTGGCAGCCCACTTTTACGGGTAACAAACCATCCATCCGCATGCCGGAATATTAAAAACACTCCCAACGCCTGGCTATTGCAGGTTGAGGGTTTTGTCTTTGGGATATTTAACACTGTAACTCACCCGCAGTTTTTTTACTTCTCCCGGGGCAAGGGGCAGTTTCCAACTCAATTCACCCATGTTGTCATTTTCAAGGGCACCCGACTTTTCGATTACTTCTACTGTTACCTCACTATTTTGAGAGATGGGGTACTGGTCCTTCACTTCAATATTGATGGCATCCTTTTTATTGTTGCGGATGGTGATCTCATAGGTAAACACCTGTTTCTTATTGCTGCCTAAAAATTTAATACTGCTAAAGTCGGCCAGTTTTTCTTTTTTAACGATCACACGTTTATCTCTTCCCATGGTGAGGTGGAGGGTATCGCCGGTAGTTGATGGATCGATGAACGACTTGCCTATATAGGTGCCTTCAAAAATTATATTGGCTTCACCCGGCAGCAGGTTCAACTTCTCCCAATCTAACAGGCCAGCCACCAGGAACACCCCTTTATCCAGTTTTGGTACCGCATAAAACTGGTAGTGGGCTGCAATCGATGTTTCCTTCAAAACGGCCGTTTGTGCCTTACCGTTAGTTGGCACATCATAGGGCAGATCGATATCAAAGGTTACATCCAGTTCTTTATCGGCCACGGTGATATAATCTTCCAGTCCATCTTTTAGCGTTACCAGGATGATGCCTTCCTTTCCCCTCGAACCGTACATGGCAGTAGCGCTCTCTGACTTTAGTACCTCGATATTTTTGACAGCGGCGGAGCTGATTTTATTGAATTCAGCTTGCGTCATCTCATTGCCATTTACAATATACAGCGGTGCATTTTCTGAAGCGGGTGTTGCAGTACCCCGGATGCGCACTTTACTGGAGCCATAGCCTACCACCGCCACTTCGTTAAGATTGTTGGTTACCCCTGCCAACTTTCCCTGCAATGCCATTTCTTTTTTTAGATAACTGATAGGATTAATATAGCTTAAAAACCAGGGGCTGATTACAGGTGCATTGCCGCCCTGGCTGGGAGCAGCCGTAGATAAACTTAATTTTACCTGCTTCCAGTCGATGCCAGTTGTTTGAAAAATTTTTGCGCGGTACACCAACGTTAAAGGGCTATTAATGCTAACAGACTTCAGGTCGTAAAACGGTGTCCAGTAAGCATTCCGGGTAATGTAAGAAATGGTAAAATCATAATTACCGGGCACTGCACAATTCAACTGCAGCAACAGTCTGCCGGCGGTATTGGTATTTTTTTGTTGTTCTTCAGCCAGTTGTTCCTTAAGTCTGCCGATTACTTTATCCATATTTTTTTCCAGCAGGTATTGCTGGCGGAGCTCATTTTGAATTTCTATTGATTTTGTTTTATAGTAATCCATCAACTTCACTAATTCGACCACACTTAAACCGGTTTGCGACCCCTTGATTTCCTTGTTGGCTTTCAACACCGATTGCAGCTCGATGAGCACACCAATGGCACTTTTTACTTTGTCGAGGGAAATGGTGCTGGTTTCAATCGAATCTTCCATTCGCCTGGTAGCGGGTGTAGCCATGGGCATCACCAGGTGATCCCGGCTAAAGGTTACCCCCATCACGGTAACATTGCCACTGCAATTCACCTGCAGGCTATTAATGTCGGGTGAATTACTGATATTATCAATCAACAGTTCGTTATTCCCCTTCCCCATTTCGCCCCGGGCAACATGTGTCATCTCGGCACCCATACTAAAAACGGTTACGTGGGTGAGACTGGCTTTGGTGGTACTTTTTCCGCCATCGGAAGCCTGTATGCCCAGGGAATGTAACAGTAACATCAAGGCAAAAATTCTTTTCATAATTGTAGGTTTTGTAGTCTGGATGCAGCCGTGCCCGTGATTACATAACCTTACTTCAAACCAAATTTGTATAGCAAGATGATCAGCAACAGGTGACCATAGAAATTGCCTTACACAAGCACCACTACAAGCATTGAAGGCGAATCTGGCAATGCCACCTGCAGGTGCCTAATAAAAAGCGGCACCTGTTTGGATGTAGGCAACTACAACGTGGTAATTTACTGCAATGTTGTTTTGATTTTGGGATACAACAGGAGCGCCCATTTACGGTATTCTTTACCGGAGGGATGCAGGCCATCGGCGGCTACCAGGGAGGGATCGCTGAGGGCTTGCCGCGTTGAGCCGGTAATATCAATATAGGTAATGCCTGCAGCGAGTGCCACCTGCTTATTGATGGCATTAAAGGCGTCAATTTCTTTTGCCACCTGGTTATTGTTGTTACCAAAGGGCGTAACACTATAATCGGGGATGGACAATACGATCACCCTTGATTTTTTATTGTTAGCCAACACCAGGGCCCTGTTGAGTAATAAAGTAAACTCAGTGCTGTATTGTTCCTGCGGCAAACGTTGGTATTGATTGTTAACACCAATCAGCAGCGTAACAATATCATAAGTAGATTTTAGTGGTGGGGTAGTATTTAACCTGTTAATCAGGCTCGCGGTTGTCCAACCGGTTTGGGCAATGATCTCTGGTGCCGAAAACCGGATATTCTCCAGCGCCAGCAATTCCACTGCCTGGTTGGGAAAACGTTCCTGGATGGAAACAGACTGCCCGATGGTATAACTATCCCCCAGTGCCAGGTAGGTTTTTAACCTGGTAGTATCTATAGGATTTACCGGGTTAATGGGTACCGGCGCTATATACCCTGGTGGTTCGGCCTTTTTACATGAAGCAGCCAGGGTAATAATTGACACCGCGATATATAAAATTCTAATCATCCTATTATATACGACCCTGTGCGCCGGTTGGTTCGCAGGCACATTAAAAAAAGCCCCCATCATGGAGGCTTTGAAAAAATTTATGAAGTAAATATTATTTGTACAAGATCTGGTAGTACTCGTCGGCCATCCTGTTACTTTCAAACTGCACCTGTACATCGTTCATACCATTTTTCATGATGTCTCTCCAGGTGTCCTTCTGTTCGTAATATAAAGGCAATATCTGGTTCTCCAGTATTTCGTATAATTGGTTAAGGTCATATTCATCCTGCTCCTGTACATGGATATTCTCATAATCAATTGGCGGAACAACAAAGCCATTGTTACCATTGTTGATGAACTCACAGATCCAGCCATCGTTGGTACTGAAGTTAACAGCGCCATTCATGGCAGCAGTCATACCACTGGTACCACTCGCTTCGCGAGGCACCCTGGGATTATTTAACCAAACATCGGCGGCCTGTTTCAGGCGCTTACTTAACGACAATTCGTAGCCAATACAAACGGCGACATTTTTATATTGCTTGCTCAAATGTACCAGGTGATTAAAATCATTGATAGCAGGGTAATCCAATGGGTAAGGCTTACCCGCCCAGATGATTTGCACCGGGTGTTTGGTATTGCTTAACAACGCTTCAAATCTTTTATGATCCCTGGTTAATAATTCTGCTCTTTTGTATCCAGCAAAGCGGCGTGCCCAAACGATGGTGAGTACATCCGGATCCATCAGCTTGCCCGTTTGATCAGCCACAATATCGAGTGCTCTTTTCTTTAAAAAACGTTTACGGTCATCAAACCAAACATTATTGCTTTCAGCTTTTGCTTTATACAATTGTTTATCTGCCCAGTAGGTCCAGTTCTGTGCATTTGTGATTGACTTTATCTCGCAGATCCCTTCATATTTGTTCCACATTTTGCGGCTTACTTCACCATGCAATTGAGACACACCGTTAGCAATTCTTGCAAACCGCAGCGCTGCCAACGAATGATTGAATGCATCGTCTGTAATACCTGTAAGTTTCCTTACTTCTGCCAAAGGCATACCGCAGAAATAACTCATCTTCTCACACAAATAAATATCATGTTTTTCATTGCCAGCTTCTTCAGGTGTGTGAGTGGTAAATACAAGACGCTTTTTAACCTCTTTTAAATTACCAAACTTACGCAGCAGGTAGAAAGCTGCACTAATCGCATGTGCCTCATTCAGGTGATATACTTCAGGATTAAAATTTAGTTCGTCCATCAGTTTAGCACCGCCTACACCCAACAAAATAAACTGGGCTACTTTTGTGGCAACGTTGCCATCGTAAAGCCTATGTGTTATAGTTTGAGTAACATAATCATTCTCTGGTAAATCAGTGCTCAGCAAAAACATAGGAGCACTTTTAAAAGTTTCAGGGTTCAGGTACCATACTTTTACCCAAATAGGATGGTCGTGAATATTAATTTGGAATTTGATACCTGTATCCTCCAGGAAATTGTATATTTTTTCGTTCCACTGTACCTGTAAGGTTTGGTCTGCATTACGTGCCTGGTCGTAATAACCATATTTCCACAAAATGCCTATGCCTACAAGGTTTTGTTTTAGTTCGTATGCACTTCGCATGTGTGAACCTGAAAGAAAGCCCAATCCCCCACTGTAA
>JBBQOJ010000114.1:0-7238 GCA_038330815.1 Chitinophagales bacterium
GAGAACTTAATGGACAGCATGTTAAGCTTGTAAAATTTAAGGGTGAATTTGTCTGGCACAAGCATGACAATGAAGATGAATTATTTTTTGTTTTGAAAGGATACTTTAAAATGGAATTTCGTGATAAAACAATTGAACTTAAAGAAAATGAATTCCTTATCGTTCCAAAAGGTATAGAGCATAGACCGGTAGCCGAAACTGAAGTTGCTATTATGTTGTTTGAACCAAATACAACAATAAACACAGGTAATATAAAAAACAATCTGACGAAAGACGTTTTGGATTTAATCTGAATGATCAAATAGCCAAAACTTGTAGAAAGCACGAACCGCCAACAATGCATTTCCGCAATTGGGGGCAGGACTCTTTCTAAGAAACTTTTATTTCAACACCTCATTTCTAATCATCATTACCGCCTGGCTGACGTTTTTCAAAACCCCTAAGTGACGGCACTGCAAAACGTTAACAGACCATTACTTCAAAACATGAAAGAAAAAACATAATGCAATATGTTTTGGAAATTACTAACCTGTACGAAGTAAGGAAGAATCATGAATGAGCGCCCTACTTCTCAAACAGCTATCTTCTTTACCCGGCCACACTTTCAACTGAATAAAATTTACGCCTTCAAAAAACACTTTATTATATGGGCCTGTAGCAAGGAGGTTGGTAAAACTTTGCACCTGCATATCTTGAAGCATTCACCGCTGGCGATTGGCGGAAGCCGAAGGTTCCATCTCCAGTTGTTGCAGTAGGTATAAATAAGGCAGGTGAAAGTGATGTATAAAAATTTTGGCTTGATACTGGGGATACAATTTGTAATACTCCTCATCAGCCAACAGGGTAATTTGATTGCCGGCACGTACATAGTTATTAGTGGCGGCATACTGCGGTGGTACAAAACCCGGCAAATGTTTTTTCACGGCTTTGGAAACAAATCCGCCAAGGTATTTACGATAGTTAACTGCCGCCTTCCTGTTGTGTTTGGTTAATTTTTTATACCCGTGTCTAAGGGCAATGCATTTGATGAAGGATTGCTTTTTGATAAACGACTGTACATTTACAAAAGGATTGACCACATTAAAATCGGCCAATGTCTGTACAGACACCATGGTTTCCGGTACCCAGTCGGCACTGTTCACCACATTGTAGGCCCATCCCTGTTGTGTTATGGCCTCGTATTCGTGGGCAAAATATAAGTTACCGGGTTTTGGGCCGGCGCTGCAATAGGTTTTAAACCGGATATCTTGCGGGCAGATGCTGAAGTTGTTGAAGTTGGCATAAGTAGGCAGTCAGCAAAAATGCAATGGCCCCGCCCTGGCTATGGCCCATGATTAGCATTTTTTTATGGCCTTTTATACAATGAATCAATTTTGGGCATTATATCCCTGGCAAGAAATCCTACACTTACCAGCCAGCCAACATGCACCGCGGCAGCCGGGTTAACGGCCAGCTGGTAAGGAAAGACAACATCTGCGGACAATTGTAATTGCCCCTTGGCGGGTACCATGGCACCATAAAAATTAGCCACCCAACTGATTTCATTGGCGGTAGTTCCGCGAATACTGATCACCGGTAGTTAGGAATCGGTCATCCAAAGTTCCCACAAATTATCAAGTCCCATCACTGGCGACCGGTACTGCATTACATACCCTGCGGGGACAGGAACACCCGCCCTGTAAGTGGAATCACCCATTTGGGCCGACACTTTCATCAGGTTGGCATATTCCAGTTTATCAAAGCCGGGCGTTAATTGCTGGGCAGCCGAAAGCATCACTATCCCAATAAAGGGTAATAATAAACCAATACGTTTCAATTGGGGTGATTTGGTGGTCAATATCCTGGGGTAAAGTTAACCTAACATGCCTTTTACTTTATCCATGATGGAGCCGCCACCGGAAAACAGGGCCTTCAGGTCCTGTAGGTCTATATCCCCATCGCCATCTTTATCCAGTCCGCCTTTAAACTTATTCACCATTGCGCCCATGTCCATCCCGGATGTTTTACCGCCGCTCAGCTGGTTAAAAATGCTTTGAAGATCAAAACTATTATCATTGGGATCGGCTGTTTTTTGTGTGAGCCTGCTCAAAACGGTGGGTATTAGTCCGGCAGAAACACCTGCAGCCTGGCCGGCATCCAAACCAAATTTATTTTGCAGGCGCTGGGTAAAGTCGCCGGAAGCTTCCTGCACCACCGGGTTATTGGTATCTACTGCCTGCCCACCGGTAAACATGGCCAATACCTCTTTGATATTGCCACTGCTTAGTTTGTGTTTCAAGGTATCCATAATTGAATTTCCAGCTTCTTCTACTGCGGCATCATTTTGCTGGTTAGGAATCGCAGGGTTATTGGTAATGGCATTGCCTGCATACTCTTTCACCAAATTGATAAGGTTTGATAACATAACAATTGTTTTTAGTTGAATGAATAAAAATTATTGACAAGGTTGTTTCGCAAGTGTTACTACCGTTCCAAATCGAAGGTCAGCGGGCTGCGCAAAAACCATTTTTCCCTCCTGCTCCACCACCTTTCCAAATCCTTCCAGCAATTGATCGCCCTGCCGCAGGAAGGCAACTTCCCTAACTGATTGAATGCCCTCCGAATGAAAGGTATAGTTGGCATAAAGCGTATCCCCCTTCATGGCACCCACCAGCAAGCCGGTATTTTTATCCTTACCCTCATATTGCGTCGTCATACTGCCGCTAACGCTGTCCTGTAAAATAATTAGTTGTACCCGCACGGTATCGCTGGCATTCATCATTCCATAACAGGCCGTTGTCACTGGCTGCTGAACCATACTACCCGAGAGGGAAGTATCTTGCACCGCAGTTTCGTGGCTATTGCTTTCGATTTTATTGTTACAGCCTGCGGCGATACAACAGCACATCAAAATAATTGTTACCATTTTCATAAACAAGCATTATTTTTTAAACAATATAACAGGCTGCAAAAATCAACGAAGGTTATTCAGTTGATAAATATAAGAGAAAAACGAAAAACGAATACATAACAAAAAGTATTTATAATTTGTTGAATTACCACTCCACCAACGATACACTTACTCCAACCGTGGTTTGCCGGTGATTGTAATCCTGTAAGGTTTCTCCATATCCATCGGTTACCTGCAACTGCCCTTTAAAATTCCCTTTAATTACAAATACCCAGGAAGCCTGGATACTGCCATGGCTTTTATTACCCGTGCGTAGGGAATGTGCCCCCAGCAGCGACAACTGGTGTTTCTTAAAACTGTGCACCAACAGGGCCTCTCCCCTCCCGGTGAAATCAGCGATGGCGGGATTTTCATCTTCCGTATCTTTTAACCTTATCCATGGCCTTAACATCACCTGCCACCTGTTTCGTTCAAAACCTGCCTGCAACACTACCCTGTTCCAACTACGCGAAAGTGGCAGGGTACGGCCGTTCGACTGGTTAAAAGCTATGCCCAGCATCCTGCCTTGAAAACCGAGCAACTGGTAATTAGTGGGAAAATTTAAGATGATCTCAGGCTCATAATTTAGTTCGCGAAATGGCCGGGATAATGCTTCATTGTACAATTCCCAATGTGCTTTTTGCGTGTACGCCACCCAGATATCTCCCTTGCCAGCAATTAATCCCTGGACAATCTTTGTTTTAAAACTTAGCTGAAATTTTGATTCCTAGTTATTGTAGGCCACCCTAAATGGTAACGTGTACCTGGGATTTTCACTGGTAGGTTTTGTATTTGGATTGTTGGAATGGCGGCCCGCAGTTACAAATACGGGTTTGTAAGGTGTAATGATAAAAGTCCCCCGCCGCGTAGAATCCTCAAGTTCCCATCGTTGCGACATAGTTTCGAAGCTGTTTTGTTTGGCAAACAAGCTATTGGATTGTGCATGTAACGTATTAACATTACTACCTGCAAGGATTAATATAAGCAGGGGTGGAAATTTTACCATAAAGCATCACTAATAGGCGGATGAAAGCATTTCGGGTAACCGGGGGCTGAGTTAACTGCCCGCAATTTCGTTTGTTGCCATCCCTCCGGGGCTTAATTAAAAAAATTACCATAATAATTTTTCACTTCAAAGTTCTTTTTTCTTTCTACATGTGCGAAACAAAAACCTGCCTGCAATAACCATAAAAAAAAGTGGATTTAGTAAAAAAGTTCGCAAAATTTTTTGCAGGAAGGAGTGCAACTTTTTCACAGCTTTTTAAATTACAAATCAAAAGTAAGGCTTTGATAAACAGGGAATTCATCAGTACCTGCTCTCCATATTCCCGGGCTCGGACAGTTGCTCCCGCAGATGAACGCAGATTGAATACCGCAGATCAACGCAGAAGGAATGCTTTAGACCAAGCCAAAAACAATCAGCGAGATCAGCGGAACAAATCAGCGAAGATCAGCGGGAACACAAATTGAACAGTTGCCCCCGCAGATGAACGCAGATTGAAACCCGCAGATCAACGCAGAAGGAATGTTTCCTATCTGACCAAAAACAATCAGCGGAAATCAGCGGAACAAATCAGCGAAGATCAGCGGGAAAAGAAATTGAAAAGTTGCTCCGACTGATAAATGCAACACTACTACCGCAGCAAATCAGCGGGAAAAATAACGATGGCTAGCGTTGATATGCACCAATTTACTGTTGCTTTACTGCCTCCAAAAAATAAAAAATAAAATGCAAGAACTACTATGGAAACTAAATTGCTTAATTTCATATCGGCCGCTGCCGACTACCATTATGATATCTAAAATACTCAGAGCGTATGGAATTTCCGGTACGGCCAGCAGGTTTGGCTCAGGACTTATACACCATACCTGGCTGGTACATTCGGAATCAGGACTGTTCATTTTGCAACAGGTCAATCATTATATCTTTAAAAAGCCGGCAATCATTGCGCAAAATATCCGGTTAATTGACCGCTACCTTGCCCGTCATCATCCGGCCTATTTATTGGTTGCTCCGCTACCCACCACGGAAGGATCGGACCAGTTGTATCTTCCGGAATCGGGATATTACAGGTTGTTCAGCTTTGTGCCACAGTCGCACACCACCGATGTAGTACAATCACCAACGCAGGCCTTTGAGGCAGCGCGGCAGTTCGGCTTATTTACAAAATTGCTGGCTGGGTTTGATGCCGACACATTGCAGGAAACGCTGCCGCATTTTCACCATCTTCCGCTGCGGTATGCCCAATATAACGGGGCCCTGCTAAACGGCAATCCGGAAAGAATCCGGCATGCCCAACCACTGTGCCGCCGCCTACAGCAATACCACCCGATACTTTCCACCAGCAAGGCCCTCATGGCCCATCCCGCCTTTAAAAGAAGAGTTACCCACCACGATACCAAAATCAGCAATGTACTATTTAATGCCACTGGCAACGGACTTTGCGTAGTGGATCTTGATACCGTGATGCCCGGCTATTTTATCAGCGATGTGGGCGATATGTTACGTACCTACCTGTCACCCGTAAGCGAAGAGGAAAAAGAGGTAACCAAAATCAACATCCGTCCAGCTTATTTCACTGCTATTGCCAATGGCTATCTCGACGCGATGCGGGATGAAATGACGGCGGTAGAAATCGATCATTTTGTATTCGCCGGCAAATACATGACCTACATGCAGGCCCTGCGCTTTCTCACCGACTACATCAACAATGATGTGTATTACGGCGAACAATACCATGAACAGAATTTAATAAGGGCAGGTAACCAACTGGAACTGCTGCAACAATTAACAGCTATGGAAAGCGAACTGATGCGACTGCTTCCCCGCTAATACCTTGTTGGGCAGGCGGTTACACATAAGTTCCATTATTATTATGCCCAAAGTAGCGTTCGGCAAAGCCCGCCAGATGGAACTAACGGAAATGATTAGCTGCTACAACAGTGGTGTGCCAAACTGGTCGCTGCGCAAGGGCTGACCTATGAAATAATTTTTATTAAGCCAGCGGCAGTGCGTCGATGCAGCAGCGATGGCGACGCTCCGTTCAAATGCAGCGCCTTGTGGAGCAAAGATGCCGGGTGCCAAAAAACCAACTTCGTGTACCCGTACCTGGTATCAACAATCAACTAGTATGCCCCCAATCCGAATACCGGTTGTCGGACCTGCCATTTCCCCCTTGTAAAATCAGGTATGGGTTGCAGGGCGCCACCGGCAGCAATGGACTGTTCACTCAGCGGGGTGATGGCGTACCAGGTAGCTAAATCATACACATCCAAAGGAAACGCGGCACCTCGCTTTATGCATTCTATAAAGGCGTTGTCCACAAAAAAATCCATGCCCCCGTGGCCCGAATTTTTAGCCGCGGCCTGTAATTCTTTCCAAAGGGGATGATCATTGGCTTCCAGCATCACCGCCGGATTTTCCCAGGCATGCGCTTTACTAGTACCTTCCAAATAAATCATGCCCTTATCAAATTGCCCCGACTGGTGTTCCTGCCAGATACCATCGGTGCCCTGTACACGAAAACCAAGGTTGTAAGGACGTGGTGAGCAGGTATCCAATGTAAGTACCAGGGTTTCGCCATTGGCCGTTTGCAGTTGCGTGGTTACAATATCGCCCTGTTTAAATTTCACCTGCGCGTTGGGGTGAGTTGCCCCTCCCCTGGGATGGCGAAGGAGGTAGCGGTTCAGTCCGCGCGCCTTGGTAGCGATACTCGACAAAGCGGTTAACCTATTTCCCCGGTTAATGTCAATCATTGTACCCAACGGGCCCAAACTATGGGTGGGATAGTTTTCGCCATTGCGGTTGATATAATGTTGGGTGCGCCATTTGGCTTCGCTGTACCCCTTTTCACCAAATTCAGCACCGCTGTTATAAGGGGTAATGCCATCATTAAACAATACGCCCCGCAAGTCGTGCTGGTACCCGCCCTGCAGGTGCAGCAGTTCACCAAACAGCCCTTTTTTTACCATGTGGTGCACCGCCATGATATCCCGGCGGTAGCATACATTCTCCAATGGCATAATGGGCATCTTTGTTTGTTCACTGGTATCTACAAAATCCCAGCATTCCTGCAATTGAAGCGCGCCCCCCACTTCCATACCAACAATCTTACCCGCCTTCATGGCCGCTATCCCCTGCGTTGCATGCCACTCCCATGGGGTAGCTACAATTACCGCATCAATGTCGTCCCGCTTTAGCAACTGCAGGTAATCGTGGCTTCCCGCTGAATAGGCCACAGGCGCCTTCTTTCCAACCTTTTTTACCAGGGCCAGCGCTATGGCCATCATGTTGGTATCCGGATCCGCC
>JBBQOJ010000115.1:0-7198 GCA_038330815.1 Chitinophagales bacterium
TGCACCTGCCGCAATACATGAGTTACCTTATCAGTGGTATTCCCTGTTCCGACATTACCAGTATTGGCTGCCATACCAATCTTTGGGATTTTGGCGCCAACAAGTATCACCCCTGGGTATCACAGGAAGGCCTACTCGAAAAACTGGCGCCTTTACTTCCGGGCAACGAAGTGTTACCAGTAGCTTTCCCTGGCAATAATTATTCAGTAGGCATCGGCCTTCACGACAGTTCCGCCGCGCTGATACCCTACCTCGTAAATTTTCATGAACCCTTTGTATTGATTTCTACCGGCACCTGGTGCATCAGTTTGAATCCTTTTAACCATACACCGTTAACGGGGGAAGAACTGGACCATGACTGTCTTTGTTATATGACCTATGAGGGTAACCCTGTTAAAGCCTCCCGGTTGTTTGCGGGCTACGAGCACGATATACAGGTAAAACGGATTGCCGGATTTTTTAACCAGAATAGCGTACGCTACCGTAGCCTGTGCTACGATGCCAATATCATTGAAGAGCTAAAAGCTGGTAGTCCCCAACCAGGTTCCGTGGTTGATTTAAAAGCCTCTCCCTTTGCAGGGCGCGACCTGTCGCAATATAAAAATGATAAGGAAGCCTACCACCAGTTGATGCTCGACCTGGTGCTGCAACAATGCTACTCCACGCAACTGGTATTAAAGGGCACTGGTACGCGTAGAATTTTCGTGGATGGAGGTTTTAGCAAAAATGCCATCTATATGAACTTATTAGCCAAGTTTTTCCCCGAAACAGAGGTATTTGCCGCCTCCATGGCCCAGGCCACCGCGGTGGGTACCGCCCTCGCCATTCACAAGGCCTGGAATAAAAAAGCATTGCCCAATGATATCATTGAATTAAAGTACTACAGCAGTATTAAAGCGATTACTGCCTGATGCGGTAATACTAACCATCACCTCAACAATACAGCAAACCCCACACAGAAGTTGCCACAGGAGAAAACTCTTTTCAAAATGCCTTTACGCAATACAAAATCGGCTGGGGCGGAAACTTTAACCATTAGGCATAGTATTTCATGCAACGGAAATGTAAGACGAAGTGAACAAAGCGAGGCCAGCTTAAAATCGAAACTCAAAGAAGTTATTTAATGAAACCGGGGAATAAACGCTGAAGCAATATTAGTAAAGTTGAGAACAATCATAAAGGGATGGCTACAATATTTTTGTTAGGAACAATTAAAGGGAAGCTGGAATCAATAGATGGCTGGTTAAGACGCAGGCTGAAATGCTTTGATTAAATCAATGCAAGCGAACGACAGGAATAGTAAGATGGCTAAGGAAACCAGGCGTAGCAGAAATAGAAAGTTGGCGAACGGCCTTAAGTGGCAAAGGGTGGCGGTGGAGATGCAATAGTCCTGCCCATAATACTGGTACGAATATTAAAATGGTTTTCCGCACAAGGGTATTACTGCCTAAGCGAAAACTACAATCCTTACATCGTACATCAATTTAAAAAAACCACCGTACACGTAAGTACCTATAGTATTGTGAGAGGGCGGCTAAGATTAATGTCTTTGCCCCGACTTTAATTAAAAACGGGCTATCAACCTTCTCTAAATTTTAATTAATGACGGGGATTTTTTAAACGGTGTTAGAGGGCCCCGTTACCGGCAAATAAATTAAATTACGCTCAAAATAAATTCAATCATGAGAAGCCTGACGATACTACTTATTTCCATGCTAACGGTTACGGTTAGCGCCTTTTCGCAGGTGCCAAAAAAGGGAACAGATGCCAGTACCCCACTGCATGCGTTAAAGGTAGACTACCCTACTCCCTACGAACCAATGGCAAAAGAGGCGATAAAGAAAGTGTTGGACAGGATATTTGTTTACCTCGATACCGTTACCCCGGCCCAAATGATTAATAAACAAACAGGCGAAGATGTAGATGATGTAGCCCAACTGGATACCAATACCACGGTGAACCAGGGTGATTTTCGGCTTACGAGTTACGAGTGGGGCGTTACTTATTCCGCCATGTTGCTGGCAGCAGAAACTACGGGCGATCAGCGATACAAGGAGTATGTAAAAAAGCGGTTTAACTTTTTAGCAACCTGGATACCGGCAGTAAAAAAGCTCCGGCAAAAAGGTGCTTATGGTGGTAATAATTATCCTTTCCGCCAGACTATTGAACCCAAGGCGCTGGATGATGCAGGGGCCATCTGTGCGGCGATGATCAAGGCCAGTCGCGCCGGGCTAAATAATAACCTGCGGCCCATTATAGATAACCTGGTTGATTTTGTAGCAAAAAAAGAGTACCGCCTTGCGGATGGCACATTGGCCAGGATTCGGCCACAGAAAAATACACTTTGGCTCGATGACCTGTATATGGGCGTACCTGCCCTGGCCCAGATGGGCAAGCTCACCGGCGATGTAAGTTATTACAACGATGCAGTGAAACAGGTAAAGCAGTTTAGCGAACGCATGTTTAATAAAGACAAGGGCGTGTACATGCATGGCTGGGTAGAAAGCATGGAAACGCACCCTGAATTCCGGTGGGCACGGGCCAATGGATGGGCCTTACTCGCCAAGGTAGAATTGCTGGATGTATTGCCTGCAAATCACCCGGGAAGCGCCTTTGTATTACAACAATTGAAGGCCCATGTAAAAGGGTTGGCAGGTTACCAGGGTGACAAGGGTTTTTGGCACCAACTGCTGGATAAGCCGGATTCTTACCTTGAAACTTCCGCTACAGCCATCTATGCCTACTGTATTGCAAGGGCCTGTAACAAGGACTGGATTAACCCGGTAACTTATGCACCCATGGCCATGCTCGCCTGGAACGCCGTGGCCACCAAGGTGAATGCAATAGGGCAGGTAGAAGGTACCTGCGTTGGAACAGGCATGGCCTTTGATCCGGCATTTTATTACCATCGCCCGGTGAATGTTTATGCTGCCCATGGGTATGGCCCTGCAATTTTAGCCGGGGCAGAGATGTACCGCATGATGGAGAAAAATAAATTCAAAATCAACGACAGTACTCTGCAGTTTTATAAAGATTGATTCACCCGCCTGGTGATTATTTACGAACAAGCGATACCGTTAGCATAGGCTGCGGTTGCCCGTTGTTGAAAGCGCATAGGTGTGTATGGTAATCAGGGAGGATGTTATTCCGACCTACCAGGTACCAATGTAGTTTATGAACGAAATTTTAAATGCAAGAAGATGATTTGTTGATGGCCTGGCTAAGTGACCAATTAGTTAATGAATTGGAAGATGAAGAAGTTGCTTTAATAGCTTTGAAGGTAGCAGAAGAAAGAGTGAGATATAATGTAAGTAAAAAAGAAAAACTATTTAATAAAATTTTTTTATGACAGCGGAAGAACCAATCAATTTACTAAAAGAACTACCACCTGAAATAAAGATAGTAGTACGGGGCTGTGAAGAAGGATATAATGATATTTCAGAACTGAAACCAGTAAAACTTATGTATGGCGTAGATAGTGAATGGTATTACGGTGAATATTCAAAAAGTAATTCAAATGACAAAATTGATGCTATAGAATTATTTGGAGAGAATAAGCAAGAAGAAAGGAAATAATAAAACTAAAATCATAGCCATTCTTCAATCATACAAATCATAGTTCAGACAATATGCCAACGCTAAAATTTAAGGGAAAAAAGTTGTGCAGAACCACCATTTGGCCGATTTGAAGGGAAACAACGTTTGGTTTTTGCACCTGCAAAATAGGTGGACGATTACACATACCTTGATAACAGGAGTTACTTTTGCCAGCTGTCGTATGAAATATATAGGATTCAAAAATAGTCTGAACTGTGATTTTTGTGATTGGCATGATTACCTTGATTCATTCATGCCTGTATCAAAATTAAAAAAATGATGGGTTAAACAAAAAAAGGGTGTTATGATAAATGAAGAATATAAATATGCTGAACTGACAGCTTAGATTATTGGATGTGGAATGACTGTTCATAAAGCCTTAGGGAATGGTTTTCAGGAAGTGCTATATCAACGGTCTTTGGAAATTGAAATGAGATGTGGGGGAATATCTTTTACAAGGGAATTTGAAATGCCCATTTTTTATAGAGAAGATCAAATCGGAACAAGAAGGTTGATTTTTTAATTGAAGGTGTAATTTGCTATACTTCCCGTTCAATGATAAATGCAGAACCGGGCAGGGATATGCTGCACTATTTTGATGGCATGGAAGGTTTTGGCAATACGGTATTTAAATCAAGCGCGGAATGGTTGTTGCACCAGGGCTATGCGTTTGACCCTATTTCATATATGCAGGTAGTAGAACAGGTTACTGCTAAAGCGGGTTTGTTGCAAACCGTGAAAAACAGTTACAAAACCATCCTATTAACGGATGTAAAAATGATTCCGTTAGAAACGATGGAAAAACTGGTGCAACTGGCTACCGATGGTGCCACCATTGTTTTTCACCAACACCTGCCCAACGACGTGCCGGGCATGTTTAACCTGGCCGAAAGAAAGCAAATGTTAAAGGCAATGGTAGATAAATTTTCCTTTACCCCGGCTGGGGAAGCGGTGCAAAAAGCGGCCATAGGCAAGGGAATGTTCCTGTTGAGCAATAACCTGGAAGCCTTGATGGCTGCAACGAAAATACATCGGGAATCGTTGGTGGATAAAGGGCTGCAATATAACCGGCGTAGTTATAAAGGTGGTCATTAATATTTTATCAGCAATCGATCCGATAAGGCCATTACGGATTGGGTACCCCTACAAACCACCGAAAAAAGCGCAGCGCCTTTTAACCCCATGGTGGGCAATAGTGGCTTGGCCAAAACCAGGGTAACCAATGGTAACGTGGAGTGTACCTGCAGTTACAGCCCGGTGAGAGTTGCGTGTTGCAAACCGCTGTTAATGCGCTGAACGGGAAATTGTACCTTTAGATTTAAGCTGCGGGCACTACCACCAATATCACCGGTAGCTGGAAAATCAAGTTTATCAAAGGCTGGCCTGCTATCCCGGCGCCGGTGGAAAAAGCCTCTTTGGGTACATGGACGGCTTTGCCTGGCGATGCGGTGAAAAGCTTTAGCGGTACGGCGGAATATAATATCCGTTTTGCAATGCAGCGGCTTACCTGCTCAGCCTGGGCGATGTACAGGAAACAGCAGCGGTATGGTTAAATGGGAAGCCATTACAAACCTTGGTGGGTCCGGTGTTTCACTTAACCATTCCAGCCGCATTGCTGCTGCCACAAAATACGTTGCAGGTGATGGTCACCAACGGGATGCCTAACAGGATATTGGGGATGGAAAAGCGCGGTGTGTTCTGGAAGAAATTTTACAATACCAATTTTCCAGCAAGGCTTGCCGAAAACCGTGGTAAAGACGGCCTGTTTACGGCAATAAAGTGGCAGCCCAAAGCTGCCGGCTTAATTGGCCCGGTAACATTAACACCGGTTATCTTTGTTCAATAAATTTTCTAATCATTAAAACTATTGTATGGTACAACGAATTTTATTGGCATGTTTTTTTGCTGCCGTTTTTACGCTGCCCGTGATCGCCCAAAATAAAAACGAAGCAGCAGTGGCCCTGGCAGTGGAAGCATTGCGCAAAGCCATGGTGGATGGCGATAAGGCAGCTTTGGAAAACCTTACGGTGGATGGGCTAAGTTATGGCCACTCCGGCGGCAAGGTAGAAGACCGTGCGGCCTTTGTTGAAAACATCGCCAATGGTAACTCAGATTTTGTTAGCATTACCCTCACGGATCAAACGATTTTTGTTTCCGGGAAAACCGCCATCGTGCGGCATAAATTAAGTGCAGCCACCAAAGATAAAGGCAAGGAGCCCGGAACCGTTAACCTGGGAATTATGACCGTTTGGCAGAAGTATAAAAAAGAGTGGAAGATGTTGGCAAGACAGGCAGTGAAGGTACAATAGTAAGTCGCATACCATCACCGCTATTAAAACAGCATGTGCCATCAACAAATACTCAGCCCCATCGGGGCGGCATTTTGGTAGCCCCATCGGGGCAACATTTTGGTAGCCCCATCTGGATGTACAGCACCATTGCAGGTATTGATACAAAAGAATTGGATGGGGCGGGCTACAAACAAATTATAATTAAACCACAAACAGGTGGCGACTTAACTTATGCTAAGGGAAGTTTAAAAACCAATTATGGCCTCGTTGGTTCATCCTGGAAAATAGAAAATGGCAAATTGATATTGGATATGCAAATTCCTGCCAATACCAATGCCACCATCTATTTCCCCACAAAAAAATATACTTCTGTTAATGACAATGGTAAAGCAGTAAATGTGAGTGAAGAAGGAACGGTAACGGTAGGCGCTGGTTCGTATTCGTTTACGATGGAACTGTAATTTGTACACACAATAAACTTTAAATAGAATCGGGACCGGGCCTTGTGTTTTTATTTACAAACACTGGATAAATAAATGCAAAAAAATAAATATTAAACTGCATGTTGTGTTCAGGCTGTGAATGAAAGTTAATTTGCGTACGGGAATGCAATCAATTTCAATAAAATATTTGATGATGAAAGATAAAAATATAAGGATGCAACAAAAATCACTGCTTGTATTTCTTTGCTCTTTTTTTTGCGGGATGGTTGTGGCGCAACAGAATGAGTTGATTATTTCTGCCAACAATTCAGCAACATCTTTTTCATTATTTACCGCCACATCAACAGCCTCTTTTTATTATGATAGTACCGATGCAAAAGTGGTAGCCATTGCGGCAAAAGCTTTTGCAGGAGATATTATTTTGATCTCAGGTAAAGTGATGCCATTGTCGAACAATAGCAACATAACAACAGGTTACGCCATCATTGCCGGCACCATCGGCCAATCAAAAATCATTGATGAATTAATAAAGACGAAACAACTCGATGTAACAACCATCAAAAATAAATGGGAAAGTTTTGCTATCCAGGTAATAAAAGCAACCGGCAAATTAACAGGGTCTTCCAAATCCCCCCTGCAGGAGTTTAGGGGGCTTGTTATCGCCGGCAGCGACCGCCGTGGCACTGCTTTCGGTATTTTCCATCTGTCCCGTTTAATGGGTGTTTCGCCGTTTGTGTGGTGGGCCGATGTGTTGCCTGAAAAAAAGCAGCAGTTGTTTGTAGCAGGCGCTTATACTTCCTCAGTGCCATCTGTACAATACCGTGGTATATTTATCAATGATGAAGATTGGGGACTGCAACCATGGGC
>JBBQOJ010000116.1:0-7192 GCA_038330815.1 Chitinophagales bacterium
CCAACCATCAACACCCAACCATCAACCCCCAACCTTCAACCATAAACTTTCAACTTTCAACCATCAACCCCAACCATCAACCCCCAACCTTCAACCATCAACTTTCAACTTTCAACCATCAACCTCCAACCATCAACTTCAACCTTCAACCATCAACCTTCAACCATCAACCATCAACCTTCAACCATCAACTTTCAACCTTCAACTTTCAACCTTCAACCTTCAACCATCAACTTTCAACCATTCCGCCTGCACTTATTATTATGGCGCAATTAAATCATCAATTGATTTTCTCAGGGCTATAATTTCATGTTTCAATTCCGCTACATCTTTTGCGCCTGCTACAGGTGTGTCTTTTTCTTCCGCATCCCGCCCTATAAAAAATGTGGCAAATGTGGCAGTAACGTAACCAAAAATACTGTACCCAAAAATTGCTATTAAAAATGCAAGTCCCCTGCCTTCAGGCGTGGAAGGATTAAATTCATTACCTGCTGTTATTACCCGCATGGCGGTCCACCATAAAGCCATACCGTAACTATCAAAACCTGCATTTGGATTTTCAAGCGCATACATTCCTGCGGCGCCTGCAAAAGTTACTATAAGGGTAATCATAAAAACGTATCCGAAGGCTCTTCGTTTCATTGTCGCTCCCAGGCTTTTCATACTTCTGTTTAAAGAAGAAACAATTCGGACAATCCTGATACCTCTTAGGCCTCGCAGCAAACGAACAAATCTAAAAATACGAAAGACCCTTAAAGCAGGAATAATAAGGGAAATAGCTGTTAACCAGTTCTTTTTAAAAAAATCAACTTTAAGCGGTGCTAGAATAAATTTGATAAAAAAATCAATAATAAAAATAACCCATATGGTTAAGCTTGAATACTCAAGTGGTTTATTCAAACCCCATATCAATTCAATCACCAATAAAACCAGCCATACAAAGCCTAAAAAAATCATTGGCGCTTCTAAAAGTTTTTCTATTGAAGTAAGAAGTTTTTTTCTTTCGTTAATTATTTGCTCTTTCATGCTTTGGTGCATATTTAAAAATGGATAACATTACCTATTGTGTCGCATAGGTGCGGTTTGTAAAGCCATTGAATACTGAAAATACCAATGTTACATGAAAGTTTGTTTCCTGTGTGTCGGCAAATTGCAGCACTTTGCAGGTTGGCTTTTGTGTGACGATTGCGTGCCTGCAAATGTACAATGTTCGTTGGCTTATTCAGAAGCTTTGAACTTGTGTCGTTTTTGAAGCAGCCGGGTGTTTTCAAGAGGGTTACAACTAAAGGTTAATTAGTGAATAATAATTAGACAATACCGTGGCATTATTATCTTTACCCTGCCCACAGTTATCTTCTTTGTAGATAATGTTTCCCAACCCCGACTATTCAAATACACAGGAGTAATTTGGATAGAACAATTGCTTTTCCTGTAAACGCCAGTATGTTTCCGCTGTATAGTGTTGCCAGCGATACGAAAAACATTACAGCTAATTGCTTTGGTAATAGCGTTTTATAAAGGCCACTGGTATGATTATTTCGTACCGGTTTTATTGCCCGTGGGGCTGTGCATGTGCCTCATGCGACTTTTAGTCAAAAGATTATTTTAAATTTATCGCTCTTAACATTAATCTCATGAACGAACAGCAAAGCGCCAACAGTGCGGAGACGGAGCAACTACTAAATGCGTTGGAATTGGCAAGGCAGCAATTGGAAGATTGCCGGCAATATAACGATGCCCTTACAGCAACCATCCGCATTCCCACGCTGGTGCTTAACCACCAATTGATAGTCACCTCCAGCAACAACGCTTTGTATGAAAAATTCACAACATCACCAAAAGACATTATTGGCCGCTCATTTGATTCCCTGGAGCATTGCCCCTGGGATGCACCCAACCTGGTGCAACGGCTAAAAGACGCCATTCAACAGGGCAGCAGTTTCAACGACTTTGAAGTAACCTGTCATTTCCCGGTTGAAAAAAAATACATTTTCCTTTTCAATGCCCGGTATTTTCTAAATTCAACAGGGGCAATCCTTCTGCTGGTTTCCATTATAGATATCACCAGTGAACGAAATGAAAGAGCACAGTTTTTAAGAAATAAACATTTATTGGAGGAGCGGATCACGTTGGCGGTAGAGGCGGCGGAGATGGGCACCTGGGAGCTAGATATGGATACAAACCTGATCACCTGGGATCAGCGTTGCCAGGAGCTATTTGGTATTGGCAAAGAAAACGTTAACTACGAAGAATTTTTAGACGCACTTCACCCCGATGACCGGGAACCAACGGATACCATTGTTCGAAAAGTTCAGCAGGGCTTTTTAAACGGCAAATACAATACGAATTACAGAACATTGTACCAGCAGGAAGCGACCACCAAATGGCTAAAGGCCAGCGGAAGGGTTTATTTTGACAACGCCGGTAAGGCAGTCCGATTTGCCGGTACCGTTATGGATTATACCCAGCAGCAACAAAATGAACAGTTATTGAGTGAGAGCGAAGAACGTTTCCGGTTGGCCGCGGATGCAGCTGCGGTAATGATCTGGTTAACCGACATGGATGACCAGTTTAATTATTTTAATAAAAGCTGGTTGCAGTTTACCGGCAATGACTTTGAAAAGGAAATAGGTGTAGGTTGGAAGAGTGGGATTTATGCAGGCGATTTCGAACAATGCGATACAGTATATACTACTTCTTTCCGTAAACGGAAAGCATTTTCGGTGGAACTCCGGCTACTTCGGAACGATGGGGCCTACCGATGGATAGCCAATGCCGGTGTACCCCGCTTTTCACCGGCAGGGATTTTTGAGGGTTTTGTAGGCACCTGTATTGATATACATGATCAAAAAATGACCCGCGATGAACTTGAAAAACAGGTTACCCAAAGAACGAAGTTATTGAGCGAGGCCATTAATAACCTGGAGGTATCTAATCAAAACCTGGAAGAATTTGCTTATGTGGCCTCACACGATTTACAGGAGCCCTTGAGAAAAATCCAAACCTTCGCTAATCGATTGAAGGAGAAAAGCACCTCCAACATAAACGGTGATACGCAACTGTATTTATCCAAAATAACCGGCGCTGCTCTCAGGATGGGTAGACTGATAAATGACCTGCTCAACTATTCCCGGTTACAAAAAACAGAACTGCAACTTGAAAGAGTAGATTTAAATGTCATCGTAAAAAATGTATTGTTCGACTACGACCTGGTTATCCAGGAAAAGAGTGCGGTAATTGAGGTAGGTGCGTTGCCAGAAATAAACGCAATACCATTACGTATGCACCAATTATTTCAAAACCTGCTGAGTAATGCCCTTAAGTTTGCCCGGCCTGATGTGCCCCCCCATTTAATAATTTCGGCCACCCCGGTAGAGGGGGCTGCACTTCAAAAATATCGTGGCTTACCAGCCAATAGACCCTTCACTCTCATTACCGTGGAAGACAATGGCATTGGTTTCGACAATGTGTACGCTGAAAAAATATTCCAGGTATTTCAACGCCTTAATGGCGCTAAAGAATATGAAGGCACAGGTATTGGTTTGGCTATTTGCAGAAAGATTGTATCGAACCACCACGGCGTTATCGTTGCCAATTCGCAGGAAGGGAAGGGAACCACCTTTACTGTACTATTACCACTTTATGAATAAGGATGTTACCAGCGTATTGGTACCTGGGTAATAAAACAAAAAAGAGAATCCCTGGCAGCCAGGCATTCTCCTTTTATCAACTTAACGAGGCATACGCCTTAACCAGTTTATTTATCCACAGCTTCTTTTGCAGCTTCTGCCTTTTGAAGGTGTTGTTGCAATACCGGTACCTTACCTGCAGCCCAACTTTTAATTTCCGCATCTTTCGCGTTTTCTGCCGCTTTTTTATAAGCTTCAATATCTTCTTTATGGTCTTCTACCATATAAGCGGCATAGGCTTTGTCAAAATCGGCACCTTTCTTTTCCGCCAGCTCGTTGTATTTATCCCGTTTTTTATCGCTTAGTGAATCCGGTATAGAAATATTTTTAGATGCCGCCAGCGTTTTTAATTCTTCGTTGGCCTTGCCATGACCGTCCACCATCATTTGTCCAAATTGTTTAACCGCCGGTGAAGCAGCATTGGCAACGGCCAACTGGCCTAATTTTACCTCCATCATACCACCATCTGCGGCTTTCACTAAAAATGCAGCATCGTCTTCCAGTTTGGTATCATCAAACTTTTCTTCATTTAATTCATGGGCTACTTCCTTACTATCCGTTTCATTTTCTGTACCTGAATTGCAGGCACCCAATAGTACTATCGACATCATAGCAATACCGGTTAAAATTTTACTTTTCATTATTTACGCTATTTGGTTAAACCGAATTGTAAAAAAATTATGCCAGTAGTTTACAGCGGCCTTAAGTACCGGTAATAGGTGGTGAATGGCCGTAGGCTACTTAAGAGGTTGAGTAAACAAATACCCATAAAAATGATCATTTTATTAGTCCAATGTTACGGGAGTGGGCAATGGCAGCTTCGTTGTCAGAAAAAAGGCAGGTAAAAATTTTTTGCCGCTCAATCTTCTGCAAAATCTCCCTGGTACCAGGGCCATTATCCGTAACGATATTCCGGATGTATACTGCAAAAATTTGCTTTGGATATTTCAGTGCGATCTGGGCATAAATGTCTGGGTCTGCCTGTGAATTATCGCCCAATAAAACAAATTGCTGCCGGGGAAAAGCCTGAAGTATGCGGTAAATCCGCAACAATTTCCCCTCATGCTTTGTTTTACCGGTTGTAAAAAGCTGGAACCACTGTTTCACCTGGCTAAGCAGGAAGGCTCCCTTTGGCAAATGATTATAATCAAAAAAAGCGGTCAGGTCATCGTATAGGTTCCATTCGCTGCTGGATACATAAAAAAACGGATTTGGAACATCGGGGGTAGTATGTGCTTCAGATAACAAGAGGTAATGTTTACGCACGGTAGTAAAGGCTTTGCGGGTTTTGGGATTCCGGGTAAATAATACCCGCAAGCGCCGGAATATGGTAGCAGAATGAGATACCATTACGGTATCGTCAATATCGGAAATAAATCCAAACTGGGTGCTGTGTGGTACAAATATTTCGCCTTGCCCTGTTTTTACTGTATTACCGGCATCGTCCAATAATTGCACTGCCAGCCCGTGCCAGCCGGCTGGTACTTCTGCTATGGAGGACCATTCAAATTTAAAAAAGCCATCGTCCCCGGTGGTGGCAAAAAATTGCTGTTCGTTCCATAAAAGGCGTAGCCTGCCACCTGCCACAGGCACCACACAAAATAATTTCACCAGGTGAATAATGTTGGACAGAATATTGTTATTATAGTTTCGCTCGGTATTAAAGCGGTTGTGCTGCACATGGCCGTATAACGTAAGCAAGTGCATATGGCCAAAGCCATGATACACTTTTACAGTGGTATGTTGATAGTTTGATGACTGCATATGCGGAGGTATTACAATTTAGCACCCAAAAATTAAAAACAACATGCAGAATAGGGCGGCCTTAAAAATGCTGTTTATCATAAATCCCGGATCCGGCAACAATCCCACCGATTGGCCCACCCTGATAACGGATCATTTTAAGGGCCATTCCCACATTTTAAAAATTTATCAACTCGATGATAAATGCACCACTGATATGATCAAGGCAACGATGGAGCAATTTAAACCCGACAGGATAATTGCCGTAGGCGGAGATGGTACCGTAAAACTCGTAGCTGCAATGCTGGTTAATACAGGTATACCGTTGGGCATCCTCCCGGCCGGATCGGCCAATGGCATGGCGAAGGAATTGGGCATACCTACCGAGGCTGTTGCTGCCCTCGATACTGCAGTAGGTGGCTCAACCGTTTGTATTCACCTTGTTAAGATAAACGATGAATTATGTATCCACCTGGCAGACATTGGATTTAATGCGTTTGTAATTAAAAAATTTGAAACGGAAGCAAGCAGGGGTATGTGGGGCTACATAAAGGCCGCCTGGAAGGTGTTATGGGAGCAGCCGCGAATGCAAGTGGACATCAAGGTAAACGGGAAATTAATAAAAAGATCAGCCGCCATGGTGGTAATTGCCAATGCTACCAAATATGGAAGCGGTGCGCTCATAAACCCGGATGGCAATTTGCAGGATGATGTATTTGAAGTAATTGTAGTAAAGAAGATATCGCTGGCAGAATTGTATAAGATGATGGTAACGCATTTGTCTTATAATCCGGCAAAAACAGAAGTGTATCAAACAAGTTCATTAACCATTGCCTCCCGGGTTAAAGCCCATTTCCAGGTAGATGGTGAATACCTCGGCAAAGTAACCCACCTGGATGCCCGCATCTTACCGGCGGCAATTAACATGATTGTTCCGGGAGAGACGGCATAGTTATGGCATGATCATCCGCAAGCCCGGGTGATCATGAGGAGGTAATTTTTTCTAGTTGGAAAAGGTTGGCTTAACCGGCCCGGTATTATTTTCTAAACCCCACTCCTCAAATGGGGAATAAATTTTACCAAATAACTTTCCCATTTTGTGGAAATGTTGGGCGTTTTCTGCATCATTTTTTATCCAACGGTCGTTGCAGCTTACCAAATTGACATGGCATTTATTTTGTCTATAACTAAAATGTAACGATTAGAAGGATTTCTACAATCATTTAGAATATTTCCGTGCCTAATTGATGATTTGCTTTAATAATTTGTAGTTCTAAAAAAGCAACGGTAAGCTGGTTATAAATTTTAATAAAATCCAATCATATTAAATACTATCACAATGGTTAAGCTACAACAAAAAACATGGATCAGTGAAGATGAGGCAGCAGGTATCATCGAATTACCTGCAAAATTTTTTAGAAAATTAGTCACTGCTGGTTCATTAAAAGGGGTGATCAGTTATTTAAGTTCCCGTAGGTATTCTTACCGGTACAAATCAACTGATATTGAAAATTATCTATTTGAAGATCCCTTTTTACTAAGCCTAAAATAGCCAAACCTCCCGCTGCAGGCCAATCTCCGTTATATACCCACTTGTAAAGCACTCAGCAGTCTGGCAGCAATGCACGGTTGACCGGCTACCCATTGTCCTCCCAGGTTAACCCAAAAATAAATCCTGTACCTTTATCTGCCTGATGAATGATCCAGGTGGGGCAGTTTTGCTGGAAACTTTATATGACATATCAACCGATACGGAAATT
>JBBQOJ010000117.1:0-7129 GCA_038330815.1 Chitinophagales bacterium
ATTAACCAGCGGTTATTTGATTGCATGGGTAGTGTTTTTTGTTAAGCCATTTGAAAACAATGCGGCAGATCCCAGCATTCCTGCCAGTTCGTGCAAAGTGGATACCGCCAATGTAAAATGATAGCCCGGGTAGGGTGATAAATAGCTACTGCCCCTGATCATGTCAACATAGGGTGATAGCCCCCGCGCAATACCGCCGCCCAACACTATCATATCGGGCGCCAACAGGTTAACGTAATTGTGAATACCCGTATGCAGATACTTTAATAACTGGGCCACCACTTCAATGGCCAACGGATCATCATTACCTGCTGCGTCAAACACCTCTTTTACTGAACAGGGATAACCCATCCATTGGCGGGCTAACTGTTCGATACCCCCAGTGGCCACCAGGGCCTCAAGGCAACCGGTTTTACCACAGTAACATTTTATCGCTCCGTCGGTAATTTTAATATGTCCGCCCATATGCGCCACCGGTAGTGCGTCTATAAATGCGCCATTAACAACAAAGCCAACACCTACCCCGGTTCCGAGCGTTAACGTAAGCACCCTGTTGTAGCCCTTGCCCTGGCCATACAGTGCTTCCCCCAGCGCCACCACCCTTGCGTCGTTGTCGACCTTGCAAGGCAATAAAAACGCCGCTTCTATGATAGTTTTCAACGGGTAATTCTCCATAAATTCCAGGAAACCATAGGTAGTCACTACCTCGCCACTTTCGCCGGTATAGCCGGGCACGCCAAAGCCAATGCCGGAGATGGTATGGCCCAGGGTTACCGCCACCGATGTTAATTGCTTTACCACCTCACCCACCTGCTGTAGAAAATCAACAGCGATCGTTTTCTCTGTTGGGCAAACGATGCTATGCAACACTTCGCCCGAATAGATATTTACCAGGCCCCATTTGGTGCGTGTTCCACCAATATCCACACCGATTACCAATTTATCCATGCTTACTGTGTTTTACTGATGATGCCCCACCCGCTGTCTTTCAGCCGGGACTCAGCCGTGCCTGCTTATGCTATCAACAAGGTAAGGGCCTGTATAAACACAATCAACCCCACATCCCCCAACACAAGGCAATTTTAAAAAACGTGTTTATCCCCCGCTTTAAAATACGATGCGTGCCCCCTGTTTGTGTTACAACGTGAATTGTTGCGTACCCTTATTTTTTTCACTTAAATGAATAGTCAAGGTATGCTGATCGCCATTTGATTTGGTAACAGTCACTTTGTACTTACCATAAAAACCTCTAAAGGCCACTTCCCCTTTTTTGTTGGTGGTAAGGTCCATGTTTTTTGTCATCCAATCTTGTTTAATTAGTTTCAGGAGGCGGGTGTATACCGGTTTTGGGTTAAGGTTGGTATCCAATAATCCGCCTCCCTTTAACCAGATCATCTTATCGGATAAGCCCCACCAGTGAATGGATACCATGGCAGGATGGCCGAAGGCGAGCGTATAAAACTGTTCGGCAAATTCAGCCTGCGCCGCCTCCGTCCAAACCCCTTCCCGCCAGCCACCCGTGATGGCCTTGCCGGATGACTGCGGGATAAACTCGGTAATATGCAGGGGTAATCCCAACTGCTGAAACTTATCAAACGTAGCAACGATTTCCTGTGGCGAAAACCACATTTCCCTTGGCTCATGTGCCTGGATGCCAATACCTGTGATGGGGGTATTACGTTTTTGTAGCGCCAGGATCAACTGGTAAAACTTTTCCCTCGTTGCTGGTTTCGCAATTACATAAAACTCGTTCAAAATAAAATCGCCGGCCGGATCGGCCTCCTTTGCCCATTGGTATGATTTTTCTACCCAGGGAATGGTTTGTTCAAGGGTGATGCCGGTGGTGTTATAACGGCTACCTTCATCTATCTTACTCTCGCCAAAAGCAGTATCTTCCAACGCCTTTTCCCATGGCAGGGTGGTGATGGGTTCATTTACCACATCCCACATTTGTACCTGGCTTTTAAAGCCACCCACCAGGTTCAGGATACGTGCCTTGTACAATTCCGTGGCACGTTGAGGTGGTAATTTCAACAGCCAGCGGGGCGTACCCGCCATATTCGTCCAGCCAAGGGTATGCCCCTTTGGTGTTATACCATGTTGCTTACACCAATCCAGTTTTTGCTGAAATTTTTGCCATTCCGGTTTGCCCTGCTCCTTCTCATACGGCGACCACTTAACCGTAAGTTCAGTAAAATTAAAAAGGGCGGTAAAGTGTTGCTGGAATTTCAGGACTTCTGCAGCAGAGAGGCGCGGACTGAATATTTCTTCACTTAAATTGCCAAATAAAAAATCCTGTGTTTCCTGGCTGGCTACCACCTTAATGCTGGAAAGTGGCTTGCCTTCTGCATCCTTAAAGAGCCAAACCGCATCTCCTTTTCGGTATTGCTCAATATTTTTACGGGCATCGGCCAGCAGTTGCTGCTCAATGCGTTCCTTTTCGGGAGACTGCGCCCTGGCCAACAACGTTAGTAGTAAGGCTGTTGCCAGTATCAGTAAGCGGTTGTTCTGTTTTTTCATTTAGTTCTATTTAAAAGGGGCATCCCCAAAGAATGGGTATACTGAATCCATACATTAGTACAACACAGTGAGTAACAAACGAAGCCATTCTGCTTTTTCTGCCAATAACCCGACAAATTTATCATTCATTTATATTGAATACAAATTAATTATAAATTATTTTGTATCGATGCCCGTTACTTCTTCTTCCCGGGAATTACATCCATTACTATTCAAACGCACCGATATCCCGCCCACGGCCTTTCGGTTTGGGCTTGCCCGAAAGGTCAGTGCCCTGCGGCACATCGCTGGTGCATGCATGAAGAGCCCTGCTATTTTTGTTTAAGTAAAATTTTCCGCTGGTGATCATAGTATTAATATCTGGCAACTGCGGATCCGCCACTATATCATGGACGCCCGTTACAATTTGCTGGGGAAAGGGATAAAGGTTATAATCCCACCGGTTTTGCCTGTTTTTATTATTGGTAGTCACATTACCGCCAGCGCGGGGAACAATGATATTGTTTAGCATAACGATGTGTTCGCCATTGTTGGAAAAAAGTTTGGCATGGCCAACAATGGCGCCATTGTGAAAAGTGGTATTGTTAATGATGTCTCATGCATGGTGCGAAAAGCAGGAATACCATATCCGCCGTTAAAGGCGCTCCGGTTGTTGCCGATCAGCGCCCTGGCCTTCCATTCCGGGCGTGCAGGCTTTACCGTTACCGCGGCAACCGGCATGTATTTTCCATGGCGTCCGCACCAGGGCTTTTGGCTCCACTTTGCGCCTGGCCGGTAACATCCGGGATAATCCCTTTGCCATCGCTCAGTTTACCAATCTTTTCCCAGGCCACCATCGTTTTATTGTTCCACACCAGGTTGCGTTGAATCACTACGTGGTACCCAGGTGCGTCATCAAAGGTGCAGTTATTAAGGGTGGTGATACGTAAGGTTAGCCATGGCAACATGCGCAGACAGCCAACCCGCTATTACCGCCAGCATTTTTTCATGGTATAATTTTATCATGATGTGAACAAATAACAGGCACTGTAAGGATGCATCCTTTTTCCGGGAAAAGTATTTTTTGGATTGAAGCGTACCCTCCTTCCAACAACACAATTGTTCTTAAAGGTTGTATAGGCATTTGCCCACCTACAACTGAATAGTAACGCATTTTCCTTTTGCATCGAGTACCAATTCTTTTTTAACTTTTACCCCATTGGCTGATACCACAATGTCGTAG
The DNA here is from genome assembly GCA_038330815.1 of Chitinophagales bacterium. Lineage (GTDB taxonomy): Bacteria > Bacteroidota > Bacteroidia > Chitinophagales > Chitinophagaceae > Ferruginibacter. The sequence goes on from JBBQOJ010000117.1 coordinate 3,743, forward strand.
GCTCCGTTAAAAGCCCGGGTTTTGTATTCGCCGCTTTTTTCGGTGGCACCGCTTGCTTGTGTAGCCCATGTTTTGCTTACCAACCCGGTAAATACTTTACCATGCGACCTTAACTTCCATTCCTTATCCCACAAAGCGCCGGCTGGTATCCAGTGCTGGCCAGCCCAGAAACCCCATTGCACCAGGCCAATGGTAGCGGGGTGGCTAAAAATGGCGGTCATAAAATCCTTCATGTACCTCGCCTTAAAATCATCATCATCACTGGTGATATCAAACTCTGTAATTTGAATGGGCAGGCCAAGTGCTGCAAAACGATTCAATCGTTCAATCACATATTCAATACCTGGCGGCGTACCGCCGATATGGCCTTGCTCACCAATCCCTTCAATGGCTGCTCCGTTTTCTTTAAGGTATTTCACGTTGTTATAAAATGCTTCACTGGGCGAGTTGTTTCCGGCTCCCTGGAACATGGTATAATCATTCAGAAATAATTTTACACCGTTGGTTTGTTTTCGCGCCGCGTTAAACCAATCCAGCATCAGTTGATTTCCTCCCAGCAGATCGATGATACTGTGATGGGCATAGGGTTCATTTATTACGTCCCATTCAATAAACTGCCCTTTCATAGCAGTGGTCATCTCTGCAATCTGCGTAAGGATAGCTGCCCTTAACTCGGCCGTGTCGTCTTTATACCTGGTAAGATGCGGCGAATGCTGCCAGGATGGCCAAACCATTACATGCCCACGCACGGGTATCTTGTTTCGATGAAGCCAGTTAATTCCCGCGGTTGTTTCTTTTTTATTAAAGCGTTGCCAGTTCTTGGCTTTCATTTCGTTTTCCAATACCACCTTATTAAAGTACTTTAACAGGGTATCCCTGTAAATAGTGGAGTTGGTGTCCCGGGTATCTAACAACCGCTGAGAAGAAGTGGCGGTACCCCAACCAAACGCAGGGCTGGTCATTTTTACTTCCACCATGGCCCCCTTCACCGGCTGGCCCTTTTTATCCACTACTTTTATTACCAGGTCGCCCTTTCTGTATTTTTCAATACGGTCTGCAGCTGCCTGCCGCCAGGGGGCTGTTGGCTCATCGCCATCATAGTGTACTACGCTGCGGGGCAGGTCATTAATGGCCACGGTTTGCTGGTAATTAAACAACCGGAGGTCGGCCATTTCAAACGCCTGTTCCATTTTACCACACCGGATCACCAGTGCCAGTTCACCTTGCCTCACCGGCATTGCTGCAATAAAAGGGATCTGCGTCAGCGTCCATTCCTTGCCAAACGACATTCCTCTTTCCAGCAAGGGTGGCCAAACATATTTCTCATCAACAAAACGATCCAGGCGGGCCTCAAAAAAAGCTTCCCCGGTTTCCCTTTTACTGCTGATAGTGCGGGTATAAAAAGACAATAACATTATATCCCCTTTTTGTACCACCGCATTGATGGCATATTTCAGGTTCAGTTCTCCGCTACCAGAATTATTTGCAATGGTAACATGGTAGGCTTTTTTAAAAGTTTGTTCCGCAACTTCGGTTAAGATAATACCATCTGAATTTGCAGGAGTAGCAACCACCGAAAACAATTCAGTAGCCGCTGGTAATAAATTGATTCCACCAGGAATTTGCGGATAACCGGTTTTTACGAAGAACTGGAGTGTGAGGAATAAAACTAACAATCGTTTACTCATGGAAACTATTATTGAATATTAAAATGAATGCCATCCAACCGGGGCTTTGTCATTATCGGGCGATACCTTCTTTCATTTAAACACGGCACACATCTACGCAACATTGAATCATGATGTAAGTAAGACTCTCCCCAATTATACCGGAAGTTGAAAAATGAAATATTAGACAACCATTAATTGGTTTACCAATATTACCCTGCTAAAGTAAAGCAAAATATTTTCCCGGCCATTTTATTTTTACAACTATTTTGCAGCGAAACCAGTTGACAGCATAGGATATCATTGGAGGTAGCAATAAAATTTACCCGGTCGGTAAACACCCAACAGCTGGGAGGATATTACTCGGAATGGAGATTGCCGGGCACTTTTTGGACTGTGTTCAGGAAGCCTTCACTTGAAAATGAATCGGCTTGCCAGGCTACAGTGCGATGGGCTGCCCGTTTTAAGGCAACAGGCATGTTATATTAGGAGGGCACTGCAAAAACAAGGGATCGATGCCCGGTACTCCACCCCATTGGTATCATTCATCCAGTGGGGGGCAAGTGTAAGATGAATAAGGGGCCGGTACATTTCGGAAGCACCATTATTACCTACCTCCCCTACTATATTGGCCCATCAACAGTTGAAGCAAAAGCAATGGCAGCATTGCTAATAATGATTTTTTATTGATAATAAACCTTGTTTGGCCGCGGGCTGGGTGATGCTATTAACCGGGAATATGGTTATCCGTAAAGCGCAATGCTACCTGGTGATGGCAACACCAATAAACGAGTCTGCGGTACCATAATACATTATCCATTTTTTATTAAAATACACCAGTCCTTCGGCGAAAGTGGTACCGGCTTTGTACTGCCCGGTAAGTTCGTGCGGAAGGGTGGGTTTCAACAAACAGGTGTCGGAGCGGGAAACAATGGTCTCCATATCCTCCGAATTAAATACCACCTGCCCAACGGAATAAGTACCCTTTGGCAAGGCAGGATCGGCACGATCATCGGTAGCGTTTTTTCCATTATAAAGCAGCATGATACCTTTGCTGGTCATTAGTGCCGGCGGACCGCATTCCGTTAGGTCGCTGTCGAATTTCCCCGGCCGGGTGCGCATCGTTTGCCGCAGCGCCCCCGTATCATCCAACAGCGGGTACCAGTCGGCCAGGTTGGTTGACCAGGCCAGGTTTACAAAATGCTCTCCCCAATACATCCAGTACTTGCCCTTTAATTTGGCCAACACGGGACGCCCGTTGTCCATAACGGTAATCATCGCAGCAGACTTGGAGGCAAGGTCGAGGAACCTGCCATTGTAGGCGGCGGCAAAGGCAGGACCGGTTTTCTTCCAATGGTACAGGTCGCTGGAAACGGCAACGGATAAACGCGGTACTTTATAATTCCAGCTGGTATAGGCCATCACGTAACGGCCATCTGCCGTTTCCACCACCCGGGGATCTTCACAGCCACCGGGATAATCGTACTCCCGGAAGTTACCATCCGGGTATACCACTGGAACAGGGTGATTGGTAAAGTGCAGGCCATCGTCACTCACGGCAATACCTATCCGCGAAGTACGCCCGCCCAGGTGTGCGGCCGGGTTATCTTCGCTCCGGGTAAACAAATACACTTTGCCATCTTTTACAATGGCTGCCGGGTTAAAAACATCCGCTTTCTGCCAGCGTACGCTTTCTTTTTTCAGTGAATCGTAAAATACC
>JBBQOJ010000118.1:0-7111 GCA_038330815.1 Chitinophagales bacterium
ATGAAATTCTATGAAGCATTACTATTATGCTGGCTAACACTTTCACCCGGTGAATAATAATTTATACTAACAACAACATTTAAAAACTGGTGGCTGATATTAAATTATAGCCATCGATAAAAGTTAAATATTATGAATGCATTAAGAAATAAAGTACAATTAATTGGCAACCTCGGTGGCATACCTGAAGTAAAAAATACTGAGAATGGAAAAAAACTGGCTCGCTTTAGTATTGCTACCAACGAAACTTTCCAGAATGCCAAGGGAGAAAAAGTAACTGAAACAACCTGGCATCACCTGGTGGCCTGGGGTAAACTGGCTGACCTGGCAGAGAAATATTTGCAAAAAGGAACAGAGGTTGTTATTGAGGGGAAATTGATTAACAGGAGTTATACTGACAAGGAAGGCAATAAAAAATACCTTTCTGAAGTACAGGTAAATGAATTGCTGTTAATCGGTAATAAAGAAAAGGCGGATGCCTGATTACCAGGGAAAATTACCAACTATAGTATTTTACCCAGCAAACAGCATTCTTTCTGCAACTGTGTTTCTTAGCGCCTTCATGTTGCTATTACATGGGGCGCTATTTTAAGCAATAGCAAAAGAAAATATCGGATCCTATTTTCAAATATTATTGCCTCGTTTGTATATTACAAATGCATAAGTACCGGTAATTCAATCTTCTGCTTTTTTTGATGGCGGGGAATAACAGGCGTCCCCAACTCGTAAAGGAGTAGTAAATGTTACCCCTGGCAGATGTAAGACTACTACTGTGGCATAGTCTTAATCCCGGTAATATGGAATCTTCCGACTCGTTTCAATTGGCCCTTGATTTTATCACCTATACCCGCCGTTCCATCTTTTTAACTGGCCGGGCCGGCACGGGTAAAACCACCTTCTTAAGACAATGTAAAGAAAACAGGTTAAAAAATACCGTTGTAGTTGCACCTACCGGTGTTGCAGCAATGAATGCCGGTGGCGCCACTATTCATTCCTTTTTTCGGCTACCGTTTGCACCTTATATTCCTACGAGGCCCCTTCCCGAAAAAGACCATGCTGCTAACAATAAGAATAGCCTGTTAGGCCGTATAAAATTAACAACAGAACAGCGGGAGGTGATACAACAACTGGAGTTATTAATCATTGATGAGATAAGCATGGTGCGCTGTGATGTATTGGATGCCATTGACACAATACTTCAATTTGTAAGAAATCAAAAGGGGCAACCCTTTGGTGGAATCCAGGTTTTAATGATTGGTGATTTATACCAATTATCCCCTGTGGTGAAAGAAGAGGAATGGCTACTGCTTGCTCCCTACTATAAGAGTCATTATTTTTTTGACAGCCTGGTTTTTGATCGGTGTGCACCTGTTTATATAGAATTGAATAAAATTTTTCGGCAACGCGATGATGTTTTTATCAATATTCTTAACCAGGTGCGCAACAATAAGTTGGATGCAGCAGGTTTTAGCCTTTTGCATAGCCGATACCAGCCGGGGTTTTGTCCACCTCCTGCTGAAAACTATATTGCCCTTACTACCCATAACAGTAAGGTAAGTGCCATCAATGAAAAAGCATTAAAAGAACTGAACCAACCACTGAAAGCATTTACCGCTTTAATTGAAGGGGAGTTTTTCGAAAAGAATTTCCCTGCCGATTATGATTTACGATTAAAAGAAGGCGCACAGGTAATGTTCATAAAAAATGATACAGAAAAAATAAAGCGATACTATAATGGCAAAATTGGCGTGATAACAAGTATTGAAGATGAGCTAATTGAAGTGAGCTGCGATGTTGATGATGCAATAAAAGTGAAAAAGGAAACATGGAGAAACGTTCGTTACGTAGTTGATAATAAATCACAACAAGTTACCGAAATTGAGATAGGATCCTTCACCCAGTTTCCTTTAAAACTGGCATGGGCTATCACCGTTCATAAAAGCCAGGGCCTTACTTTTGAGCGCGCCATTATCGATGCTGGTGAGGCTTTTGCCCCGGGCCAGGTGTATGTTGCTTTGAGCAGGTGCACAAAATTAGATGGCTTGATTCTACATAGCCGAATAAGGGAAAATAGTTTAGGAACTGATAACAGGATACTTCAGTTTGCTGCCAGCCAACCATCTTCCACCATTCAACTGCAACAGTTACAAAAGTCGAAAGTCGAATTTCAAAAACTGATCCTGTCAAATTTGTTCGACTTTTCTTCGCTGCAACATAAAGCAAACCTCTTTACCACCTTTATCGAAAGTCATAAACATGAATTTAATAGCAGCGCCATTGATGTAAGCGTACTGGTGCAACAGATTGTTGCTGAGGTACAAGTGGTTACAGAAAAATTTAGATTACAACTTGACCAGTTAATGAATGGAGAAGCGCTGCCAGAAAACAACAACGCTTTGCAATCAAGGATGATAGCCGCCTGCACCTACTTTATTCCCAAACTGGAATTACTGATACACGGTTTTAACGAAGACCGAATAACAATCAACAGCAAAATTATTGCAACGGAATTTAATCAAGTATTTTACCACCTGTACCAGGAAACCTGCATGAAAACACACCATTTGCAAGGTTGTCAAAAAGGCTTCCATTGCAGCCAATTTCTACAACATAAAATTACCTTTAATTGCACCATTCCCGGGCTTGTGCGTTACATAGAAAATACATCTTCTTATACGTTACCAGCACCGCTGGCAGACCTTTATTTATTATTGAGGAAAAAGAGGGATGAACTGGCAATGGCAATGAAGGTGCCTTTTTACCTGATTGCAGGTACAATTACGCTTGAAGAAATGGCAACTGAATTGCCTGTTTCAACAGAATCACTTGCACAGATACCAGGCTTTGATCAGGCTAAAGCAAAAAAATACGGTTCCTTTTTTTTAACCATCATCCAGGAGTATTGTACCACACACGAGATACCCTTCAGTAAAGTTTCAATAGCAACAAACAATAAAAAAATAAAAAAAAGGAAAGCACCAGTCATTCAATCCAGGGAAATTAGTTTATCCTTTTTTAAAAAAGGAATGACAATAGAAGCGACTGCAAAAGAAAGAAACCTGGCTGTTAATACTATTGAAGGCCACCTTGTTTACTTTGCAGCTAAGGGAGACATTGATATCGAAAAAATAGTAGTACCCAAAAAACAACTGATGGTAAAAAATGCTGTAGAACAATATGGGAGGGGTAGTTTAAAACTGTTAAAACAACACTTAACAACCGACATTAGCTATGGGGAAATTAGAATGGTGTTGGCAACAATGAAATAGGCGGGCACGAATATTCCTGTTTTCTTATAAATGAAAATTCAAGAATTAATTAAGCAATAGCGGTCGGAACAATAAAATGCTGTTATTTTCTTAAGAATAAAATTTTATTAGCAACCCAAAGTAATTATCATTCCATCCTTCAATCATTTCCTGGTATGCTTCATCGGGTATATTGGTATGGCTCAACTCTGCAGAGGTTCCCTGTTTGTGTGGATGTAATTTAATTGTGACAATCGATTCCTCTTCTTGCTCACCAAAATACCATAGCTGCACTATCTTTTTGTTTTCTTCAAAAGCAATGTTCTTGCCTGCAATACTTCCTTCCCATAAAGAGAATTCACTGCCAGGCTCCGTGCTCATCTCCGCTTCTTCCCCTGTCCACAGTTGGATGGTAGCCGGCAGGGTTAGGGCCAGGTACACTTCCTCCGGCGTTGCAGGAATAAGGTAATATTTTTTGAAGTCCTTCATTTTGGTATTAATTATCAGCAAATATAAAAAGCTTTCCTCCACCAATCGTAAACGTTTTTGATAGAACGCTTTTAAAAGGACTACCTTACTCCCTAAGCTTTAACATGAACAATAACAACCCTTTTGATATAATCATTGATAGCTACCTGGAAAATGATGTTGGTATTGATCCTGGCTTTTTAAGTAAATCACTCGCAAAAGGATTATATCAAAATATACTTCAGTTACAGCAGGAGGAAGTGATGAAACTTGCCGGCATAGGCAATGGAAGGGTACAGGATCCAGGCCAGGAAATTAGAAGTGATAAGATTTATTGGATGGATAAGTCCCATAACAATTTTTATGAGCAGGCTTTTTTAACAAAAGTGGAGAATTTTATTGATTACCTTAATCAAACCTGTTATACTGGTATAAATGACTATGAGTTTCACTATGCGGTTTACGAAGAGGGTAATTATTACAAAAAACACAGGGATCAGTTTAATAATGATAGCGACCGGAAATTTTCACTCATCAATTACTTAAATGAGCAATGGCTTGAAAAGGATGGCGGGGAATTACTGGTTTATCATGACCAACACGTACAAAAAATTTCACCACGTTCCCAAACCGGTGTTTTTTTTAAAAGTAATCAAATGGAACACGAGGTAGTTGCGGCAACAAGACAACGAATGAGCGTAACAGGTTGGCTTAAATGCAGCAGTTAGCAATTCAGCGGTTTGTTAAACATTGACAACATAGTATTTTTTTTCGTTCAAAAATAAACGGCCCGCTAGTAATTGAAGTTTTATTTGCATAGGGCATTGCTGAATGAACAGCGTAAGCAAAAATCAACCTAAACACGAGCCTACTGCTTTTGATGTTTCCGTTTATATTTTTTCCCTTCGACTTTATTTGCGATAACATTACAACGTAAATAAAACATATCTACAGTACAGGTACGCAAAGTACTGTAATGCCTTACACAAATCTTTTTAATTATTGATCCAACCAGGTTAAGGTTAACGCATTTTAATGGCATGTGGTGCAAATTCGATTTTAGAAATGATAAGCATCCTGTTACTAATTCAGTTGGGCTACCTGCTTCTTTTTTTTACTTTTCAGTATGAAATACCTGCAACTACTTCTTATATTTTTACCATTGGCTTCTTTTAGCCAGGTGAACCCCGGGAATATTTTGGTAGCCCGCGACAGTTTCGGTGTGCCGCATATTTTTGCGCCAACCGACCCTGAGGTTGCTTACGGATTGGCGTGGGCACATGCAGAAGATGATTTTGCCACATTACAATTGGTAATTCTTTCCGGTAAAGGCCTGCTGGGAACCGCCTTGGGAAAGAATGGTGCAAAAGCAGATTATGTGGTTCAGTTATTAAGGTGCCGGCAATTGGTTGCAGACCAGTGGCACTTATTATCCCCCGATTTTATCGCACTTATAAATGGTTATGTACAGGGGCTAAACGATTATGCGGTTAAACACCCCAGGCAGGTAAAGTACAAGGCGGCCTTTCCTTTCAACGAGCAGGAATACCTTACGGCCACCGTTTTTTCTTTAAGCATTTTTTGTGGTGTTGATAAAACACTCACAAAAATACTGGGGGGTGCGGCTCCAACTATCCCCGGTGTCGCCTCAGAAGGATCCAATGCATTTGCAATACACCCCTCTAAATCAGCTACGGGTGAAGCCTACCTTGCCATTAATGCCCACCAACCAATTGAAGGTCCAACTGCCTTTTATGAAGCGCATCTCAATAGTGAGCAAGGGTGGAATATGCTTGGCGGATTATTTCCAGGTGGGTGTTTAATTTTCCATGGTACCAATGAGCACCTGGGCTGGGCCCACACCGTAAATAATCCTGATAAAATTGATGTATACCAGTTAACCGTTAACCCTAAAAATAACAACGAATATAAATTCGATGGGACATGGTTGAACTTGGAAAAACGAACGGCACGTATTAAAATAAAGCGCATACCCTTTACTGTTAGAAAAAAAGTTTACTGGAGTAAGTATGGTGCTACCTTGAAAACGAAGCAGGGTGTTTTTTCCATGCGGCTTCCTGCAAACATGGATTGTAAGGCCCTGGAAGAATGGTACCGCATGAATAAAGCGAAAAACTTTACTGAATTTTATGAGGCGCTACGCATGGTAAGTTTGCCAATGTTTAATATTGTTTATGCAGATCGGTATGATACCATTTTTTACATCAGTAATGCAAAACTACCCCAACGTAACCCGCATCGGTCTTTTCAATGGAACTCTACTTTGCGTGGTGATACCTCGGCAACCCTATGGAGCAAATTTAAACCAGTTACCGCATTACCACAGTACATAAACCCGGCGGCAGGTTATCTTTATAATACGAATCATTCACCATTCTTTGCAACCCGCCACCCGTATAACCTGGCTCCGGCTGCTTTTGATCCAAACGATGGTTTTGAACTATTTCATAACAACCGTAGTAAACGGGCCGAAGCGTTATTGGAGGCCAAAAGCAAAATAGATTATAGTTATTTTAAACAAATAAAATATGACCGGGGTTATCCAAAAAAATTGATGTTTCCTTACGGTATAAAAAATATGCTGCAATTGGATACACTGCAATATCCGATGTTGAAAGAAGTTATAATCCCATTGCAGCAATGGGATTACCTGGCTTCTGAAGACAGTAAAGGCTCGGCTATATTTTTATTGGTATATGATTACCTTTCCAAAAAACTGAATGGTCAGTCACCAAGAGAAATCACTACTTTAGAGGCAGTACAAACCCTGCAGTTTGTATACGATTATCTTTTAAAACATTTCGGTACATTAAGGGCAACACTAGGGGATATTCAAAAACTGGTACGGGGAGATAAGGTTGTGCCTGCAGCCGGATTACCAGATGTTTTGGCAGCAGCTTATACCTCTGCTTATAAAAATGGATGGAGAAAAATAACTACCGGTGACGCCTATATTTGTTTTGTGCGATATCCTAAAAACGGCTTACCAATCATAGAATCAGTTAATACCTTTGGTGCGTCTCAACACCCAGGCTCCCCACATTTCGACGACCAGTTATCGATGTTTCAACAGCAACAAACAAAAACAATGTCTTTGGATAAAAAAGAGGTGTTATTAAAAGCGGTACGTACCTATCATCCTTTATAAAGAACCAACCTTTGCTTAACGTTCTCTTATGTACATGGCATAAAAAAGGCGTTACAATAACTAACTGCAACGCCTATAGGAAAGTTATATAGATTACTCCACTGTAAAAGTCACCAGTACATCTCCCCACAACAGCGAAATAATGCCGGCATTGTTTAATTTGAAGCCATCAGAAAGTGTTTGTTTTCGCGAATCGAATATAAATCTTCCGAGCTTAAAAATTGTT
>JBBQOJ010000119.1:0-7076 GCA_038330815.1 Chitinophagales bacterium
AGTGGCTAAAAAACCTTAGCCATGTACGTTATGGCCGTATGGAAAAGCGCTTTACAGAAAACATGAATGCCCGCATTTTAGCACAGATGGAAGAATTGAGTGGTAAAGCCATCAACGAAAAAGAAAGATTATTGATCATGCACGGCGCAGAGGAGGTTGACCTGGTACACAGTGGTTTGGAAGAAACCATGATCACGGCTACCCGGGAGATCATGCATATTTGGTTGAGTAATCCTGATATTCCGGATATGCGCACCGCCGCCTATGTTAGTGCCATAAATAAAGTGGGCACCAGTTATGCAGAGCTGGGTATATTTCCATAAAAACATTACAGTTACAGTAACAGATTATATTTATTTATAAAAAATCCCACCGTTACGATGGGATTTTTTATTTGTTTAACAGGCAGCAGGTATCGGTATTCCTCCCGCAGATAATCGCAGATTGAATACTGCAGATCAACGAAGAAAAAAATCAGCGAAATCAGCGGAAAAAAAATGAGCTCTCCCGCAGATAAACGCAGATTGAATACCGCAGATAAACGAAGAAAAATCAGCAGAAAACATTTCAGCGCGAATCAGCGGAACATATCAGCGAAAATCAGCGGAAAAAAATGAGCTCTCCCGCAGATGAGCAAAGATCGAATACCGCTGATCAACGCAGAAAAATCAGCGGGAAAAGCTGTCGGTAACCACTGTTACTTTGCGAAATTGAGCGTACAATTAAATACGGCTGTATCCTGGGCACCCAATGCATTGGCCGCAGCATTGCTGATACGCACCAACAATCCCGTGTTCTGTTTGATATCCGGTATTACGTCCAGCACCTTTGCGTAAATGCTTTTACCGCTATTGGCATTGGTTACCTTTACAATGGTACCCGGCGTAGCAGAATTGTGGAGGCAATAATATTTCCCATCTTCCCACCCACTGGTGCTTTTAAATACCGCGGCCTCCCCTGATTCACCTGCCACTTCTTTATTAACCACCTGTTTGTCGTAATCTGGTTTAAAGGCCCCTCCATCAAAATTTTTGGAAGAAGGTGGTGCCGCTTGTTTCACCGGGGTGGGTGCAGGCGGTGTTTCCTTTTTAACCGTTTCCACCGGCTTGGCAACTTCGGCCACTGCCTTCTTTACCTCTGGAACTGGTGCAGGAGTAGGTTGCTTCACCGCCACCGGCTTTTCTTCTGGGAGTGCACCGGTATTTGACTGGCTTAAAGCCGGCATCGGCTTTGCCATTGCTACCAGTGGCGATAAATCGCGCTTTACTTTTAAATAGCCCACGATCAGTTTTGCACCATTACTTACCACATCTGAGGATAAATTGTTCCACTGTCGGAGAGTGGCTACCGGTAGTTTGTTATAAGTACTGCTAATTCTAAATAAGCCTTCCTTTCCACTCACCGTATGGTAAACGGGTACCAGCACCTCATCCGCTTCCGGGTTGCCCGACTGGATAAAATTAACTGCGGACAAGGGTATTTTTAAGGTTTGCCCGGGGGTTAAGCCTGCTTCCATTTCAAGTTTATTGTAAGGTGCCATCTCACGCGGACTCACATTGTAAATTCTACCAATACTGTAATAATTTTCCTTGGGAGCTACTTTATGCGTGATAAAAAGATCGGGGCCCGTGCCCTCCACTACCAGCGGTTTATTTTGAGCAAGTACAAGGAACGGTAAAGAAAATACTAGGAACAATAAACGCTTCATACACTGATATTTTAATCCCCGCAAAGATGGGAAAATTTGTTGGTTAGTGGTGCTTTAAGACAATCCACCCTTTTTAGTTTAACTTATTTTTTTCGGTGCGATGACATGCCCACCCTATTTCTTTTAAACAACCTATTGTGTAAAAAATGACCAGTGAAGCTGGCACAATGTAAGGTGCTGTTACGCTGGTAATGTTACATTCAAAGCCTATGTAACTTTTTAGCAATAGGCCGGCATATTATTTATGCAGAATCCGCCACTCTTTCGGGTAATAGTTATTTACCCGGTTGCCGAGGGCTTTTACCCATCCCAGGGGCAACCCTTCAAAAGTGAGCAAGGCCCATCCTCTTACCTGGCTGTTTAGCCCTATTTCCTGTCTTCTTAAATATTGCAGGGCGGTTGCCCTGTCAACTTCGATGGTGGGCAGCCCGGAAACCAGCAAGGTACTCATGGCAAAGTCATGCGCCGGTATCAATTCATTTCGAATAATGTTTCCCAGCGTTATGCCCGCCTGTTTTATATACAAGGTACTTTGAAGCTGGGCCAGGTGTTGTGCCAGGTAAACCGGCACTGCCAGCACGGCCGACTGCTGGTAAATAAAATTAAATTGATCAGGATTATTTAACCACTGGCTCACCACTTCAATTTCCCTGGCGGGTAAGCGTACTGATCCGCTTTTGGTTTTTGAACCCGTGTTAGGGGTTTCATTCGCCGTACCCTCCTTTATAAATGCCGCAATAAAAAACCCTTCCCCCTGTAGTTGATCGGGGAAGAAGCGATACCCTGCAGCTTTTGACACAGGCGCTGTTGTTTCAACAATGTTCCAGGAGGGTGGCACCTGACAAGCAACACTGGTGAGCTGTCCTCGACCGGCCAGCCAATCGCACCTGTCCTCGTCTTCTGCAGGAGAATACGAGCAGGTGGCATACACCAGCAAACCACCGTGTTTTAATGCGGGCAACACTGCCTCGAGAATGCGTTGTTGCCGCTGGCTGCACATTACCACATTTTGTTCGCTCCATTCGTTGATAGCGTTGAAATCTTTCCGGAACAGTCCACTACCACTGCAGGGGGCATCCACCACGATAACATCAAAAAAGCCGGGCAGGCGTTGAAAATCCTGCGGGTCGTTATTAGTGACTACCACATTGGGGGCGCCCCATTTAGTGATATTCTCGGCCAATATGGTCACCCTGCTTTTGATTACCTCGTTACTCACCAGCAAACTATCGGGATGCAGTATGGATTGCAGCAAGGTCGACTTCCCTCCTGGTGCTGCACAAAGATCGAGTACTTTTAGCGGGCTGTTAACAGCTGTGTGCTGTTGCATTACTACTTCCAGGAACATGCTACTGGCTTCCTGCACATAATAGGCACCCGCGTGAAATAAGGGATCGGCTGTAAAAGAAGGCCGTGCTGATAAATAATATCCATTGTCGCACCATGGCACGGGCGTAAGAACGGCGCCCCTATTTGTATCCGAAGAAAATAATATGGTGGGGTTGGTTATTTTGCCGGGATTGATCCTAATGGAGACAGACTGCTCACCGGAGGCATGCACTTTTTCAAAAGCTGGCTGATTAAAACCCTGCACGCTTTGCAGCGACTGGAGGAGTGCGGTTGGCAGTATCAAATTACCCTGTTTTAAATGAGGTGGCTAACCCCGGTGCCGGGTGTCATTAATTATTAAAGAAAGCATTTTTAGATGGTCTTTATTTCGGCGCAAAGATCCTGTAACACTCTTTTTGCGTCGCCAAACAGCATGCTTGTTTTAGGTTGAAAGAAAAGATCATTCTCAATACCTGCATAACCTGGTTTCATACTACGCTTATTAACGATCACTGTTTTTGCGAGTTCCACTTCAAGTATCGGCATCCCAAAGATGGGAGAGGCCGGGTCTTTTTTCGCTGCCGGATTTACCACGTCGTTGGCGCCCAGGATTAACACCACATCACTTGTTTTAAACACGTCATTGGCATCTTCCATCTCCAGCAACTTTTCGTAATTAACATCTGCTTCCGCCAAAAGTACGTTCATGTGGCCAGGCATACGGCCTGCCACCGGGTGAATGGCGTACATTACTTCAACGCCTTTTTCTTCCAGTATTTTTTCCAGTTCGTGGCAAATGTGCTGGGCCTGTGCCACCGCCAAACCATAACCGGGAACGATCATTACCCTATTAGCAAAACTCATTACCATGGAGGCATCGCTTACACTGATTTCCTTGTAAGCGCCCTGCTCCGTGGACGCCGCCCCGGCTGCCGCAGCACCACCACCCCATGAACCGATGATCACATTCAACAAACTCCTGTTCATCGCCTTGCACATCAGGATGGTAAGTAAGGTACCGGCTGCGCCTACGAGTATACCGCCTGTTAGCATTGCCTGGTTATTGTACATAAATCCCGCACAGGCAGCGGCCACCCCGGTAAAGGAGTTTAGCAGGGAGATCACCACCGGCATGTCTGCACCACCAATGGGTAGTACAAAAAACACCCCGTATACCAGGGAGAGTACCAGGATACCATAAAATAAATAAATATTAAAACTGCCAAGCCCGAGTGCAGCAGTAGTTCCATTCACGCCTGCCATATTGTAACCTGCCAGCGTTTCTCCACTCACAGGTGTTTTAAAGATAAATACCCCGATGGCCGCAACCAATATTACCAGTAACAACATATTGAGGTTACGCTGTCCGGGAAAAGAAGTATCCCTAATTACGCCCCTTACTTTTCCCCAGGCAATGATACTACCGGCAAAAGAGATGCTACCAATAACCAGGCCCGCAACAATGGCAATTACAGAAACGGTGGTTAACTCCTGTGTTAATATTACCATACCTTCCTGCGGTGGTAAGGCGGTATGCAGGTAATGATTAAACTCGATAAGGGAGATCAACATAGCACAAGCGCCGCCCATACCATTAAAAAGGCTCACCATTTCCGGCATTGCCGTCATCTGTATTTTTTTTGCAGACACAAATCCCAACACAGAACCGATCCCCAGGGCAATAAATATCAACACCAGGTTGTCGAGGTGCCGGCGGGTACCTTCTGCTTCCTGTTCAAACAAAAAGATGGTACCAAAAATACCGATGGCCATACCACCCGCTGCTACCAGGTTTCCTTTACGGGCCGTATCGGGATGCGATAACATTTTAAGTCCGAGAATAAAAGTAACCGATGCGATAAGATAACAAATAGTTAGTATGTGGATTCCCATAGTAGATAATTTTCGCATCACCCTGCCTTGGAACGTGGTGCATCCCTCAACCAATACAGTTGAGAAAAGTTGATTTGTTAATAAAATACTTTTTAAATAGGTACGGTTACCCACTGATAAAGGCTTAGCCTTTGGGTACCGTGGGTTGCCTTTTCTTTTTAAACATTTCCAACATGCGGTCGGTAACTACAAATCCACCCACTACATTTAACGTACCCAGTACCACGGCAAAAAAACCTAACACCAATGCCGTATAATTATCCGGCTGGGCCTGCCCCATGACAATGATGGCGCCTATTACCACCACCCCGTGAATGGCATTGGCACCGCTCATCAACGGGGTGTGTAAAACACTCGGCACCCGGCCAATCACTTCAATACCCAGGAAAACAGACAGGATAACGATGTAAATAATTTCAATGTGATTGCTAAAAAAATCCAGTATTGATTGCATAGGTGTAATTTTAAAAAACCGGTCATTATATTATTCATCAATAAGAAAAAGAAAACAGCGATCACATTCACGGGTAAGCGCCGTGATGCCTATCAGGTAGCACTAACGGCTTCCTTTACACGCTCATTAGTGAGCTGGCCTTCATGTGCGATACAAGTACCCTTTACCAGGTCATCTTCAAAATTCAGGTTCAGCGCTCCCTCTTTACTTATTACGAGTTGTAAAAAATTAAGAATGTTTTTACCATATAACTTACTGGCATCACTGGGCATACCCCCAGGTAATCTTGAATTTCCAACGATACTTACCCCGTTGTGTATTACTGTTTCGTCGTTTTTTGACAACTCTGTATTACCCCCGGTGGCCGCTGCCAGGTCGATGATGACGGACCCGTTTTTCATCGCCTCCATCATTTCCGTAGTGATCAATACCGGGGCTTTTTTACCGGGGATCTGGGCGGTAGTAATTACAATATCTGCTTTGGCAACACTCTCAGCGATGCGGGCTTTCTGGCGCTGCATAAAATCGGCGCTCTGTTCCACGGCATATCCTCCCGCCTTGCTGGCATCGGCTGCACCTTCTACTTCAATAAATTTACCCCCCAAACTCATCACTTCTTCTTTTACTGCCGGCCTGGTATCAAACACTTCTACCACAGCGCCTAACCTTCTACCGGTGGCAATGGCTTGAAGCCCTGCTACCCCGGCACCCAATATCAGCATTTTGGCGGGAGGTATACTACCGGCTGCCGTCATAAACATGGGAAAATATTTTGGAAAGAGGTTGGCAGCAGTTAATACGGCTCTGTACCCAGCGATATTGGCCTGGCTGCTCAATACATCCATACTCTGCGCCCGGGTAGTACGCGGAATCATATCAATGCTGAAAACAGTCACCTGGCTGGCAACACAACTACGCATAAAAGCAGTATTAAATAAGGGCTGGTAAACGCCCAATATCACTTTGGACGAAAGGGCGGGCAATTCCGAATCCGGTAGCTCATTGATGGAAAGTACTACCGCGGCTTCTTTTAATACCGTTGCCCTGTCAACTACCCTTGCACCTGCTGCTTCGTATTTATCATCATTGGCAAAAGCAGTAATGCCGGCCTGGTGTTCTACCAAAACTGTTACGTTCCATTTTTTAAGTAGCACTACATGTTCAGGTAAAACAGACACCCTCGTTTCGGGATTTGGTTCTTTTAAAACGCCGATTGTCATAAGATAAAAGTTGGCGCAAAGGTAAAGTAAAATCAATACCGTATGGTAAAATGTTGCTTTACCTTAAAATCGGGATTGATTAAAACAACGCCGATAAAAAATAAGTCGATGGTAAGGGTAACGGCAGTATTTTGCTGTATCGTTTGCCAGGCGGCTTCCATTTCAGCACTCCAATGAATATCATCCAACACAAAAATTGTATTTGGGCCGGCCGATGCTAAAAAACGGTTGAAGTAGTCGATGGTAGGTACTTTGCGATGATTACCGTCGATGAAAACAAAATCTGCTTGGTTGACGCTTGTAAAAAGCCTGGGCAGGGTGTTGGCAAAATCGCCCCTCAACAATCGTATATTTTGAAGCTGTAGCCTGGAAAAGGTTTCCTGTGCAATGGTGGCAATGGCATCGCTTCCCTCGCAGGTGTATACGAGAGCGGAAGGATTAGCGGAAGCCAGGTAGGCACTGGTGATGCCAA
>JBBQOJ010000120.1:0-7035 GCA_038330815.1 Chitinophagales bacterium
CAGTTTAGCAATTACCGCGTTTGCAGCTATACCACTTAGTTTGTTGGCACAGGAAGAAAATGCGCCTAAAGTGGAGGTGGAGGAAAAAGTAGTCATCGCTGGCAAAGGAAATAAGAAAACTATGGGTGAAAAAAAAGTTACCCAGGAAATAGTTATTCGAAACAAGGGAGATAAGGAATTAGATTTAAAAGTGGAGATCAAGGGCGACGTAATTACCGTAAATGGCAAACCCTTATCAGAATTTAAAGATGACCAGGTAACCATTAATAAACGTAAAATGATTATCCGCGAAGGTGGAGAAGGAGGAATGACGTTTAATTATTCGCCCAAAACTTTTTCATTTGACAGTGATATGTTAACCCGGCAGTACAAGGGTGCAACCGAAATTTCACGCCCTTTCCTTGGCGTTACCACCGAAAAAGTGGCCGGTAATGAGGGTGCAAAAATCGTGGAAATCGTTAAAGAAAGTGCTGCGGAAAAAGCGGGATTGAAGAAGGATGACATCATTACTAAAGTAGACAATGCTACCATTGCAGATGGGGAAAGCCTATCTGAAGTGATTACTTCCAAAAAGGCCAGGTCAGTTGTAAAAATTGCCTATACCAGGAATGGCAAAGCAAGCACTGCCAATGCCACCCTGGGAGAAAGAAAAATGAAGGCCCCGATGTCAATGGCCTTCTCCCGCCCCGGGGGAAGTGTACAATTATTTTCGATACCCCGCATCAATGGCGAACCAATGCCAGATGGTGATCTTCATCGGCTGGAGGAATTACAGGCATTAGGCCAGGCACGCGGTTTTAACGGAAACCAGTTTTTTGATTGGGATCATGCTCTAACGCGCCAGAAAAGATTAGGACTGAAAATACAGGATACAGAGGAAGGTGGCAATGTTAAGGTAATTGAAGTGGAAGAAGGCTCTGCAGCGGAAAAGGCAGGGCTAAAAAAAGACGATATCATTACAGCAATCGGGGGTGTAAAAATTGCCAATACCGATGAAGCCCGTGAACAACTTGCCCCTTCCGATACTAAAACGGCCTACACTATTAACGCCAAAAGAAATGGCAGCGACATGACGTTTGAAGTAAAATTTCCCAAAAAACTGAAGACCGCCAATTTATAAAGTATAGCCCAAAAGCCAATGTGTCATTAGCCAACAGTAACCGCTGTTTGCTAATGGCTGTTGGCTTTTTAAATGCAAAAGAAGCAGGCACCTGTTAATGCTCCAACCCGTCTGCCGCCCGGATTTTCTTACAGGGGCGGCGTTACCCAATTGGCATTGACAGGAGGCATATCGCTAAGTTCCTTACCTTTGCCCCCGTGATAAAAAATGACAAATACCAGGTGGTAATCGGGCTGGAGGTTCACGCCCAGTTGCTTACCAACAGTAAGCTATTTTGCGGCGACAGCGCTGCCTTTGGAGCTGCCCCTAACACGCATATCAGTCCTATTACCCTGGCGCATCCGGGCACTTTACCGCGGATGAATAAAAAAGCCATTGAATATGCCATCAAACTCGGATTGGCATTGCATTGTGACATTGAACAAGTGAATTATTTTGCCCGGAAAAATTATTTTTACCCCGATTTACCCAAGGGCTACCAGGTTAGCCAGCATACAACCCCAATATGTAAAAACGGGTATGTTACCATTAAAGTGGATGACACCGAGAGAAAGGTGCAACTTAACCGGATTCATATTGAAGAAGATGCTGGAAAAAGCCTGCACGATGTGGACGACCATTATACCGCCATTGACCTGAACCGCGCAGGTGTTCCCCTGCTTGAAATTGTAAGCGAGCCCGATCTTCATAGCAGCGAAGAAGCTTTTGCCTATATTACAGAATTACGGAGGCTGGTGCGCTGGCTAAATATATGTGATGGCAATATGGAAGAAGGCAGCATGCGTTGTGATGCCAATATTTCCATCCGGCCAGTTGGAACCACCATCCTGGGAACTAGGGTAGAGGTTAAAAACCTAAACAGCATCCGCAATGTAAAAAGGGCCATTGATGTGGAAGTTAACCGGCTGATCGACATCGTAGAAGGTGGCGAAGCGGTTAAACAGGAAACCAGGAGTTTTGATGCAGATAATAATAGTACTTTCTCCCTGCGCAGTAAGGAGGAAGCGGATGATTACCGCTATTTTCCCGACCCAGACCTTACCCCTTTTCATATTACTGATGCCTTTCTCAATGAAATTAAGGAGGGGCTGCCGCCCTTGCCTGAAGCTTTGGAGGTAAAATACAAAACCATCTTCCAGCTGGCACCCTATGATGCGCAGGTGATCTGCAGCGATAAATCGCTGGTTGATTATTTTGAAGGATTGGTTAGCCATACCAGTAATTATAAAGCGGCCGTCAATTGGTTGATGGGACCGATAAAATCTTACCTTAACGACCACGGCATTGAAGTGGAAGCATTTCCGGTTTCGCCGGAGAAGATAGCAGCATTGATAAAACTGGTGGATGCCGGTAAGGTAAACTTTAGCGTTGCCTCTACAAAAATATTGCCTGCCTTGATAATAAATCCCCAGCAGGAGCCGCTGGATATAGCCACCAGGCTGAATATTTTGCAGGAAAGTGATGGCGAAGCTGTTGCAGCCTGGGTAGCCGAGGCCATTGCGGGTATGCCCGATAAAGTGAAAGAATACCAACAAGGTAAAAAAGGATTGATCGGGTTATTCGCAGGAGCCGTAAAAAAACTGAGCAAAGGAAAAGCCGACATGCAATTGGTAAATAAATTATTAGCAGAAAAATTAAACGAACCAACTAAATGAAATACTACTTTTTACTCCTGTTGAGCACCACCCTGCTGTTTTCCTGTAATAATGAAGCAGGTAAAGAAAACTTTGCTGTTTCCGGCCAGTTAAAAAATATACCCGACCAAAAAATATTTTTGGAGGAGTTGTATTTTAGCCAGAAGGAACCAACGGTGCTGGATACAGCGGAAATAAAAAATGGGGTTTTTAAAGTGAGGGCTATGGCCCCGGAGCAAGGCTTGTACCGGCTTCGCCTTGAAAAAACAGAAGCGGCCTTTATTTTTATCAATGACCGGGAAGCCATTGACTTTACAGCAGATTACAGTGATTTGTCTGTTGAAAAAGTCGTTTTTAATACCCCCGCCAATCAAATGCTCAGAAAATTTATGAGCAACATGGATACTCAGCGCAAGGAACTGGAAGACCAGTCAATGCAGGTTCAACAATACCCCAACCCAACTCCGGCCGATAGTATGTATAAAGTAGTACAGTCGGCGCTGGCAACAAAGGAGGCCGCGTATAAAAATTATATCATCCAATACCTTGATACCACCAGCAATGCCGTGATGGCCTTGTTTAGCCTGGGCTACACACGTAGTATTGAACCCGAACAACTGGAAAAAACGATTGCCAACCTACCAAAAAGGTTCCCGGAAAACCAATCGATTGCCACCATTGTGGCGCAATACAACCAGATGATTGCCCAATATAAAACCAAGCCGCATGAGGGCGGACTGGCACCGGATATTACCATGCCCGATACCAGTGGAAAACCTTTTTCGCTGAGCAGTCTTCGTGGCAAATATGTACTGGTAGATTTTTGGGCAAGTTGGTGCGGACCCTGCCGGGGCGAAAACCCGAACGTAGTGAAGGCTTATAATACCTTTAAAGATAAAAACTTTACGGTATTGGGTGTTTCCCTCGATAAAGACAAAGCGTCCTGGGTAAAAGCAATTGCCGATGACCAGTTAAACTGGTACCACATCAGCGATCTTAAATACTGGAGCAGCGCCGCGGTAAGTTTGTATGGGTTTGATGGCATTCCGTACAACGTATTGGTAAACCCTGAAGGGAAAATCATCGCCAGTAATTTACGGGGAGAAACACTGGAGTCGAAACTGGCAGCCTTAATAAAATAAATTTAAAGGGTTTCAACTGGAATGGTGTAGGATTGTCTTTTTTCTTATTTGTTTGATGTACACCGATCTATTCAAACCTCCAACAGTAGCTACGGCTTGAAGGGGTTAATGCATGTTGACAATTCCCTTGTAAAAATGCTGTTTCAGCATTACACTCCCCTGTTTTCGAGCTTTCCTGCTGGCAGGCTACTATCAGGGTTTGACCCGGGAGAGGGTCAATAAATATTCCCCCAGGCGACAAACTGCTATTAAAATAGGCACGATGGCATATACAGCAAAAAGCCGCTTCGGTGAGGAAGCGGCTTCATTTAATAAAAATTAGTTATCCTAGTAGCCCGGGTTTTGAGCAAACTTCGGGTTCTGCTGAATTTCTACAATTGGAATTGGCCAGATAAAACGGTGGCTGGAATAAGGAATAGCATCAACTGACCTAGCGAACGCCGGAGGCGCAGCGCAGTTAAACATAGCCGCTGTTGCACCACCAGAACCAACTTTAGCAGGAATTCCACCACCTGGTATTGGGGCGAAATCCGGATCCAGTGCAAGGCGGCTGATATCTCCCCACCGCTTGCCTTCGGCCAAAAATTCAATCCTTCTTTCATTCAATATTGCCTGTATCAATGCATTTTTGTTGGCAAAACTTGCTGCAGTGTATCCCTGTGTTGCTACATTAGCCAATGCCCTGTTTCGTACTGCGTTTAATAAGGCAAGCCCCCTTGGAGAAACACCGGTAGCCGTTCTTGCTTCCGCCTCTGCCAGTGTGAGCAGTACTTCTGCATACCTTATCTGAGGTGCGGCATCCGACTGGGTAGTTACGTCTTTGTACTTGGTAGTATAAAAACCACCGCCATCAGTGGATGTTAAAGTAGTCCTTCGTAAATCATCGCATAACCAAAAAGATGCATTCCAGATGATTGGGCTGATTCTTACCAGACCGCGGCCGCCAACGCCTACAGGTGCGGCAGCAGGATTACCAAGCATATTGGGTAATGAACCATTTACTCCGGGATTGTCGGTAGCATCATTTTTAATTGAGAATATGCTTTCGTTGCTGGTCCATGGAGCCACAAAGGCACCACCCGGGGTAGACATTAATGTCCAACTGCCAATCGGGCTAACGTAAGGTGCTGCCGCAGGAACCAGCTTGTTTCCTTCTGCAATTACACCGGGCCAGTCTGACATCGATAATTTCACCCTCATCTTCATTGCAATGGCCGCGGCCTTGGAAACCCGGAATGTTTTTAGTACAGCAGCGACAGGCAAATTGGTTTCGGCAAAATCAAAATCAGCCAGAATTTTGGTATAATTTTCAGCCACGGTTCCCCTGCTGAGCGCCCTTGCAGCTTCTATGGTTGCTTCAGTGTTGATGCCAAAATCACGATAAATAACCCCGGATTTTGTACCAGCTGCATCATTATAAGGTCTTGCATGATGCACCACCAGTTCCAAATGTGCCCATGCTCTCAAAAACCGACACTCGGCCTCATACTGTGTACCTACAGCAGCGGTGATAACATTATCTGCTGCCGCCTTTTTCGTGCCTTCCAACGTAAGGTTGGCGACATTGATCATCGAATACAATGTCTGGAAATGAAAAATATTATTGGCGGATACGTCATTGTAAGTGGCCTCGTACGTAATCTGGTAAAAGCCTGCCTGGTTCAACATATCTTCCCCGCGCATATCACCCTGTTGAATATTAGCAGATCCAAAAGGATATCCCCTGATAACATTGCCCGCATAAAAGCCACTCTGCGCAGCATCATATACACCATT
Source organism: Chitinophagales bacterium (assembly GCA_038330815.1). Classification (GTDB taxonomy): domain Bacteria; phylum Bacteroidota; class Bacteroidia; order Chitinophagales; family Chitinophagaceae; genus Ferruginibacter. The sequence continues at coordinate 5,673 of JBBQOJ010000120.1, forward strand.
CATCGCCAGTTCACATCTTGCCGGCGATGAAAAGGCAGTGGCATCAGTAAATGAGTCGAATGGGGTTACATCGAGGATTTTTTTCTCGCAACTATTCAGGAGAAATAGGGCCGTAACCAACCCTGCCAATTTATAAAACTTGCTAATGTTATGTATCATATTAAATGAAATTTAGAATAAAAAAATATTAAAGGCCCACAGAAACGCCGACGGAAACATTCTTTGCCGAAGGAACCACGTTGTAATTGACCCCCCGCTCCGTAATGTTTTCAGGATCGATACCAGAGAACCCTGAGATTAACCATAGGTTTTGTCCCTGTACAAACACCCTTACAGTTTTAATGTAACCATTTGCAAAATTTTGCAAAGCCGCAGGTTTAATAGCATAGCTGAAGCTTACATTATCCAACCGGATATAGTCGCCTTTTTCTACAAAACGGGTACTGGCATTCTGGTTAAGGTTAATAAAATTATCCCTGCCATACCAAACCCTTGGTACATTGGTAACCTGGCCGGGAGTGGTCCAACGGTTAAGAATTTCCTTTCCGTTGTTTGTAAAGCCCTGGCTGAATAAAGATTCCTGCGCTGTTTGATTGAAAATATAGTTGCCACCAGAGTATTTAAAGAAGAAATCAAGTGTAAAGCCCTTATAACGTAAGGTATTGCTGATACCACCAAAGAAGGTAGGTATTGCATTGCCGATAACACTCCGGTCGGTAGCCGATAAAGTGCTGGTAGCACCCAGGGCTGGATCGCCTTCCTTAACCACCAGGTTGTAAGCAGAAGTAGGTATGTTGCCCTGGATCAGTGTACCGTTGGCCTTTACATACATTGGGTTACCATTGCCACTGTTAACACCCGCATAAGTATAACCAAATAAGGCATTGATGGGTTGACCTACCCTAATAATATTATAAGGATTACTGGTTTCAATAATGTCCTGGTCGAGGTAAAGAGAAGTCACCTTGTTCTTGGTAGTGGTGTAGTTTACGTTAGCATCCCAGGAGAAATCTTTCTTTGAAATGATATTGGCGCCAACGGTGATTTCCAAACCGTCGTTGACGGAAGAACCAATATTACGTGACACTACATTCCCTGGTACGCCAAATGACACGGGCAATGGTGCTGCCAATACCAGGTTATCATTGCTGTTCTTAAACCAATCGAAGGTTATATTAACGGCGTTATTCAGTAAAGCAATATCTGCACCAATATTCACCTTCTTATTAGTTTCCCACTGTAAACCAGGATTACCCAGGTTGTTTGTAGAAATACCATTTAATCCACCATACCTAGCAGATCCATAAGTACTTAGGTAAGGAAACCCACCCAAGGTATTTCCCACCACCGCATACCCTCCACG